>NZ_JACHLC010000015.1 GCF_014207845.1 Chryseobacterium shigense | reverse complement strand
GCATTATACATTATTACATTATTTTTGTCATAAGCCATAAGCCATAAGCCATAAGCCATAAGCCGGGAGCTCCGTAGGAGCGATCTGTTAATAGCGATGATATTATATTTCTTAGATTTATCAGCCCTGTAAGGGCGGCCTGTATCTGTAGGGGTGTTACCTTTTAAGAACAGAGTTGTAGAAATATAATAATGTCTTCCATTTTCTTTTTATTATTTAAATCTCCAGATTTAAATTTTCTCCCCTCATTTATTGCAGGTAACTTATTTTTTAGTTTTGTCTTTGTTGTAATTACAATATTCCTTTAATCTATTAGAATAAAAATTAATCTAAAAGAAATCTGCTTAATCAGCCCAATCTGCGGGAGAAACTTTTATGATAAAAATTGTATGACCAGATTTGGCAAGCATTGTGCATATAAGAATTTCCATTTTATACCTGGGTTATACATATCTTAGAGTTAATAGAAGCTAAACCTTGATCTTTGGTAAATAAGAATTTAAATACCTTAAGCTTTTATTGGCTATGAAGAAGTTATTACCCCACTTTTCAAACCTTGTATTTACTGCCTAAATCTTTCCATAAGCCAGCCGGCAAACAATAAGCTTAGGCTTTCTGCTATCCTATATACTCTTACAAAGATTTATACCAAAAAAACATGAGAAAATTTTCGTTTTCCCAATCCTTCCTAGCGTCCCTGATGCTTTTAATCTCCTTCTTCTCTATTTATTTTACTTATCATGACCTTTGTGGATAAATCTATTTTGTTTGTAACGTTTTTAAAATTAAACATTTACATAGATACTTATCCCCAATTTTAGTTGAGTGTACATTTTATGTTAAATAAGTTTGTTTTGTATTGTCGTATACCCCTATCTTTGCCCCACTGAAAAACGAAAGGAATCAGTAAGCGCAGAAGAGCTTTTAGATAAGCGATAAGTATTAAAACAGCTTAAAAAGATGTAAATAAAAAAAGCCAAAACTTTTAGATAATAAAAGTTGCGGGGGTTAAAATTATTAGTATCTTTGCAGTCCGGTTAAACGGGGCGCAGGAGTTAGGTTGAATATTTATGAAAAGGGGTTAGGGTTAAAAAAAAACTTTAAATTTTCTTTGATAAATATTTGGTCATTAATAAATAAATAATTACTTTTGCAACCGCAAATAAG
>NZ_JACHLC010000014.1 GCF_014207845.1 Chryseobacterium shigense | reverse complement strand
TATAATACTCCCCATCCTTAGGACAGTATTTAACAAAATTTAAGATATTTTTTTTCAATTTTTGGGCTAAAATTGTTAATAACTTTTTGGCCCTTCAAAGGCCAAAAAAAGTTATTAATGATTTTATGCCACGCTCTTTTGTTCATAAATTTCGTTGGGTGTTTTATAATTCAAAGATTGGTGTAATCTTCTTTCGTTATAAAACTCAAAATAATTCTCAAGACCTTTGTACAAAGATATTCCATCTTCGTAAACGTACAAATATACATGTTCATATTTCACGCTTTTCCACAATCTTTCAATAAAAATATTGTCCAAAGCTCTGCCTTTTCCGTCCATAGAGATTTTTATTTCATTGGATTTCAGTATATTAATAAAAACATCACTGGTAAACTGGCTTCCCTGATCGGTGTTGAAAATCTCTGGACAACCGTGAATTTTAATGGTTTCCTGCAAAACTTCGGCGCACCAATCCGCACCCATCGTGTTGGATAATGACCAGTTCAAAACCTTCCTGCTGTGCAAATCAATAATCGCTATCAAATACATAAAACCCTTTCGCATAGGAATATACGTAATATCCGTTGCCCATACTTGGTTGGTTTTCTCTATTTTCAAATCTTTCAGAAGATACGGATATTTTTTGTGTAATTTATTGATTATTGTGGTTTTAGGCTCTCTGAAAATAGTCTTCCAATTCACAATCTTCATCAACCTACGCATTCGTTTTACATTAATTTGAAAGCCAAGCTTCTGAAAATGAGCTGTTAAACGAAGAACTCCATAAAATGGCGTATCAAAATACTGCTTATCCAAAAGTTCCATTATCTGCAAATTTTCTTCTTTTTCTGCAACTGGGCTGTAATATAACCCGCTACGATGAATGGAAAGCAATTCGCATTGTTTACTGACATTCAATACTTTATCTTCTTTATCTATCTTTTCCCTACGTTCTTGCAAAGGTGTCATCGCAAGTTTTTTTTTAAGAAATCGTTCTCTACTTTTAGTTGTCCTATTTGGGCATAAAGTTTCTCCGTATCAATCTGTTTTTCTTTTTCATTTGAAGAATCCGACTGGAAAACATTGCTGAAATTGCTCAATGCTTGAGATTTCCAAAGACTAATTTGAGAGGGCTGCAATTCGTATTTTTTTGCTAATTGCTCTATTGTTTCTCGCTCTTTTAATGATTCTAAAACGACTTTTGATTTGAAGTCCTTGCTAAATTTTCTCCTTGTTGACATAACTTATTTGATGTTAAAATTAAACTTTTTTTTGCTAATTTCATATCTTAAATTACTGTCTTAATTTTGGGGAGTATTATA
>NZ_JACHLC010000013.1 GCF_014207845.1 Chryseobacterium shigense | reverse complement strand
ACTTCTTTTTATATTATTTGGCGGATAAGCGCTGACATACCCCTGAAGACCATTTCTGGATGCTGAATTATAGATAATCCCAGTGTAAGCAACCCTGTTCAGTGCATCATATTCGGTTATCATCCACTGGTTTATGCTTTTAAGATTAGCATCCTGAGTCATGACCAGCCTGTCTGCTTTATCATAGATCATATATTCCCAGCCTTTCCCGGGTAGCTTCTTCTCTACAAGCCTGCCTCTTCCGTCATACCTATATTGATAACATAAATCATTTAATAAAGTGTCTGTTATAGACTGAAAAAGTGCTTTTTGAGGAAGTACAAATGCAAGCTGGTCATATTCGTTGTACACATAATAGGTATCATTATAAAATGTCCCATCATGTTTTCTTGCCATTATGATTTGTCCCTTCCCATTTTTGTATTCTATATTAATATTACCATCTTCATCCGTTACTGTGTTTTTATACAGCTGATTGGCAGGAAAAGTTCCTGATAAGCTTAAAACAGAAGAAGTGGCATTATCAACCCAAGTAGTAGTTGTTGCAAATTGAAAGACTTCTCCATTGACATTAGCATCATAATTAAACTTCACAGGTTTATTACTCCAGTCATTTCCTACCTGAACCTGTTGTTGAATTCTGTCCAGTGGCGAGTTTTCCAGTACTTTTTCTGCATAAATCTTTTCTGACCCATATACTGATGAGGCATTTCCCAGTGGGTTGGGAACAATAGCACCGTTTTGAGTCCCTGACTGTGGAACAGGAAGATAATCTTTTACCTGTCTTCCAAAAGCATCGTATTCTATCTGGGTAACAATGTCTTTTCCTAATGGTGATGCTTTTACATTAACGATTTGTTTGGGTCTTCCGAGTCCATCAAAATACTGTACGGTTTCTGAGACTTTGGGAGTAGAAAGGGTTGGGTCTGATAAATATGTTTTTGAATAAATATAATTTTCGGTAGTACTTGGGGTTGTCTGTGCATAAGCTAGTCCTGTCACAAACAAAGTACTGATTGGGATGATTATTTTTTTCATGTCTGTGTTAATTTTTGTAATTGTATTTGTATTCTTTCAGCATCTTGCCTGTTACACTATTTTCTCTTACCTCTTTTAATCTATTGGCTGTATCATAAATGTATACTTCCCTGATCCCTGATGGAGGGGTAATGCTTGTTACTCCAATTAATGAATCATAAGTGTAAGTAGTGATTGGGTAAGCTGTCAGTGAAGAATTATTCCTGAACAAATCTAAAGCTGAAACCAATGATTGTTCTGATGCATCGGTACTTAACTGGGCGTCATTATCGGAAGCACTAACAATATTGTCTATCAATGATGGCGTAATATCTGAAAGTTTTGCGCCTTCAATCCGGGCAATAGGCTGGGTTTTGTTATAGCCCCAGATGATAGTTGTGGAAACACCGCTTCTTGAGGTATACTGCTGTATGTTTCCTTTTTCATC
>NZ_JACHLC010000012.1 GCF_014207845.1 Chryseobacterium shigense | reverse complement strand
GAAAAGGGGTTAGGGTTAAAAAAAAACTTTAAATTTTCTTTGATAAATATTTGGTCATTAATAAATAAATAATTACTTTTGCAACCGCAAATAAGGAACGGAACGACAGAAAAAAGTTCTTTATAAAAGCGGAAAGATTGAAGATCATTGACATACAATATAACAACCAAGTAAGGAAAAAACTAAAGCGTACAAAAAACTTTGAGTGAGTCAGACAAACATACAATGGAGAGTTTGATCCTGGCTCAGGATGAACGCTAGCGGGAGGCCTAACACATGCAAGCCGAGCGGTAGAGTTCCTTCGGGAACTTGAGAGCGGCGTACGGGTGCGGAACACGTGTGCAACCTGCCTTTATCAGGGGGATAGCCTTTCGAAAGGAAGATTAATACCCCATAATATATTGAGTGGCATCACTTGGTATTGAAAACTCCGGTGGATAGAGATGGGCACGCGCAAGATTAGATAGTTGGTAGGGTAACGGCCTACCAAGTCTACGATCTTTAGGGGGCCTGAGAGGGTGATCCCCCACACTGGTACTGAGACACGGACCAGACTCCTACGGGAGGCAGCAGTGAGGAATATTGGACAATGGGTGAGAGCCTGATCCAGCCATCCCGCGTGAAGGATTAAGGTCCTATGGATTGTAAACTTCTTTTGTATAGGGATAAACCTACCCTCGTGAGGGTAGCTGAAGGTACTATACGAATAAGCACCGGCTAACTCCGTGCCAGCAGCCGCGGTAATACGGAGGGTGCAAGCGTTATCCGGATTTATTGGGTTTAAAGGGTCCGTAGGCTGATTTGTAAGTCAGTGGTGAAATCTCACAGCTCAACTGTGAAACTGCCATTGATACTGCAAGTCTTGAGTGTTGTTGAAGTAGCTGGAATAAGTAGTGTAGCGGTGAAATGCATAGATATTACTTAGAACACCAATTGCGAAGGCAGGTTACTAAGCAACAACTGACGCTGATGGACGAAAGCGTGGGGAGCGAACAGGATTAGATACCCTGGTAGTCCACGCCGTAAACGATGCTAACTCGTTTTTGGGTTTTCGGATTCAGAGACTAAGCGAAAGTGATAAGTTAGCCACCTGGGGAGTACGTTCGCAAGAATGAAACTCAAAGGAATTGACGGGGGCCCGCACAAGCGGTGGATTATGTGGTTTAATTCGATGATACGCGAGGAACCTTACCAAGGCTTAAATGGGAAATGACAGGTTTAGAAATAGACTTTTCTTCGGACATTTTTCAAGGTGCTGCATGGTTGTCGTCAGCTCGTGCCGTGAGGTGTTAGGTTAAGTCCTGCAACGAGCGCAACCCCTGTCACTAGTTGCCATCATTAAGTTGGGGACTCTAGTGAGACTGCCTACGCAAGTAGAGAGGAAGGTGGGGATGACGTCAAATCATCACGGCCCTTACGCCTTGGGCCACACACGTAATACAATGGCCGGTACAGAGGGCAGCTACACAGCGATGTGATGCAAATCTCGAAAGCCGGTCTCAGTTCGGATTGGAGTCTGCAACTCGACTCTATGAAGCTGGAATCGCTAGTAATCGCGCATCAGCCATGGCGCGGTGAATACGTTCCCGGGCCTTGTACACACCGCCCGTCAAGCCATGGAAGTCTGGGGTACCTGAAGTCGGTGACCGTAACAGGAGCTGCCTAGGGTAAAACAGGTAACTAGGGCTAAGTCGTAACAAGGTAGCCGTACCGGAAGGTGCGGCTGGAACATCTCATTTTAGAGCGTCTTTAGACGATAAACAAAATTAGTATCGCAAGATACAAGCACTTACTTAAAGTTTAGGCTTTAGTTTTTTATTTGGTTGATATATAAAAAAATACAAAACCCACTAGAAATTAGTATAGGGAAGAGATTTAGAATAAGAAGTTAGAAATTAGAAGTTAGAAATTAGTCTAACATCTGGTGTCTAAAATCTAACATCTAAAACAAAGTCTCGTAGCTCAGCTGGTTAGAGCGCTACACTGATAATGTAGAGGTCGGCAGTTCGAGCCTGCCCGAGACTACTAATTGAAAAGACGGGAAGATAAAAGAGCCAGGAACCAAGACGATAGTTAAGTCTTGCATCTTGCATCTAGAATCTCTTAGTCTACTAGAGGGGGAATTAGCTCAGCTGGCTAGAGCGCCTGCCTTGCACGCAGGAGGTCAAGGGTTCGACTCCCTTATTCTCCACAGTTTTGGAGGTTTAGTTTAAAAGTTACGATTGGAGCCAAAAACAACAATTGTTTACTAAACCAAAAAGAAGACATTAAGATCATTGACATTAACGGTAAAGACATCACAAAGAGAAAACCGAGCGCATAAAAGCGCTTGAGTAACCTAAAAATAGGAAAGAAATCGTTAAGGGCGTATGGCGGATGCCTAGGCTTTCAGAGGCGAAGAAGGACGCGGTAAGCTGCGAAAAGCTACGGGGATCGGCACACACGAATAGATCCGTAGATATCCGAATGGGGCAACCCGGCATGTTGAAGACATGTCACCCAGCAATGGGAGCAAACCCGGAGAACTGAAACATCTAAGTACCCGGAGGAAAAGAAATCGAAGAGATTCCGTAAGTAGTGGCGAGCGAAAGCGGATTAGCCCAAAAGTCTTTATATGTTTAAAAGAATGTACTGGAAAGTGCAGCCGTAGCGGGTGATAGCCCCGTATTTGAAAGGCATATTTAGATGATAAATGAGTAGGGCGGGACACGTGAAATCCTGTCTGAATATGGGGGGACCATCCTCCAAGGCTAAATACTCCTGAAAGACCGATAGTGAACAAGTACTGTGAAGGAAAGGTGAAAAGCACTTCGAATAGAAGGGTGAAATAGAACCTGAAACCGTACGCCTACAAGCGGTCGGAGCACCTATATGGTGTGACGGCGTGCCTTTTGCATAATGAGCCTACGAGTTAATTTTACTAGCGAGGTTAAGGACTTCAGGTCCGGAGCCGGAGCGAAAGCGAGTCTGAATAGGGCGTATAGTTAGTAGGATTAGACGCGAAACCTTGTGATCTACCCATGGGCAGGTTGAAGCTCTGGTAACACAGAGTGGAGGACCGAACCGGTTGACGTTGAAAAGTCTTCGGATGACCTGTGGGTAGGGGTGAAAGGCCAATCAAACTGGGAGATAGCTCGTACTCTCCGAAATGCATTTAGGTGCAGCGTCGCAAAAAGTTTATTAGAGGTAGAGCTACTGATTGGATGCGGGGGTTTCACCACCTACCAATTCCTGACAAACTCCGAATGCTAATAAATGTTGTGCGGCAGTGAGGGCATGGGTGCTAAGGTCCATGTCCGAGAGGGAAAGAACCCAGACCAACAGCTAAGGTCCCCAAATATATGTTAAGTTGAAGCAACGCGGTTGGACTGCATTGACAGCTAGGATGTTGGCTTGGAAGCAGCCATTCATTTAAAGAGTGCGTAACAGCTCACTAGTCGAGCGGTCCGGCATGGATAATAATCGGGCATAAACATATTACCGAAGCTATGGATTTGTATTTTAGATACATCTGGTAGGAGAGCATTCTGTTTGCGCCGAAGCAGTATCGTGAGGTATTGTGGAGCGGACAGAAAAGAAAATGTAGGCATAAGTAACGATAAAGGGGGCGAGAAACCCCCTCACCGAAAGACTAAGGTTTCCTCAGCCATGCTAATCAGCTGAGGGTTAGTCGGGACCTAACGCGAACCCGAAAGGGGTAGTGGATGGACAATGGGTTAATATTCCCATACTTGCTCATGATAAAAGGGGACGGTTCGATGTAGCTACTGGAGACTGACGGAATAGTCAAGGCCTAGCCTTCGGGCGAAGCTGCTGTAGTGTAATTGGATCCAAGAAAAGCCGAAATGAAGCAACCCGTACCAAAACCGACACAGGTAGTCGAGGAGAGAATCCTAAGGTGCTCGAGTGAGTCGTGGCTAAGGAACTAGGCAAAATAGTCTCGTAACTTCGGAAGAAGAGACGCCAGCAGCAATGCTGGCCGCAGTGAAGAGGCCCAGGCGACTGTTTATCAAAAACACAGGACTCTGCTAAATCGAAAGATGCTGTATAGGGTCTGACACCTGCCCGGTGCTGGAAGGTTAAGGAAGGTGCTTAGAGTTAAATCGAAGGCATTAACTGAAGCCCCAGTAAACGGCGGCCGTAACTATAACGGTCCTAAGGTAGCGAAATTCCTTGTCGGGTAAGTTCCGACCTGCACGAATGGTGTAACGATCTGGGCACTGTCTCAGCCACGAGCTCGGTGAAATTGTAGTATCGGTGAAGATGCCGATTACCCGCAATGGGACGAAAAGACCCTGTGAACCTTTACTATAACTTCGTATTGACTTTGAGTAAGTAATGTGTAGGATAGGTGGGAGGCTTTGAAGCCGGCACGCTAGTGTTGGTGGAGCCAACGTTGAAATACCACCCTTTACTTACTTGGAGCCTAACTTCTTAATGGAAGGACATTGCGTGGTGGGTAGTTTGACTGGGGTGGTCGCCTCCAAAAGAGTAACGGAGGCTTTCAAAGGTACCCTCAGCACGCTTGGTAACCGTGCGTAGAGTGTAATGGCATAAGGGTGCTTGACTGTGAGACCAACAAGTCGATCAGGTGCGAAAGCAGGACATAGTGATCCGGTGGTTCCGTATGGAAGGGCCATCGCTCATAGGATAAAAGGTACTCCGGGGATAACAGGCTAGTCTCCCCCAAGAGCTCACATCGACGGGGAGGTTCGGCACCTCGATGTCGGCTCGTCACATCCTGGGGCTGGAGAAGGTCCCAAGGGTTGGGCTGTTCGCCCATTAAAGTGGCACGCGAGCTGGGTTCAGAACGTCGTGAGACAGTTCGGTCTCTATCTATTGCGGGCGTTAGATGTTTGAGAGGGCTTGATTCTAGTACGAGAGGACCGAATTGAACAAACCTCTGGTGTATCAGTTGTACCGCCAGGTGCACCGCTGAGTAGCTACGTTTGGAAGAGATAAGCACTGAAAGCATATAAGTGCGAAACTCGCCTCAAGATGAGACATCTTTTAAGGGTCGTTGGAGATGACAACGTTGATAGGCTATAGGTGTAAAGCTGGTAACAGCATAGCCGAGTAGTACTAATTACCCGTAGATTTATAGCCTATTGGTTGCTATAGGATTAAGTTCCAACAAGTTCTTTTGTGCGCAGACAAGGTTTTGTCTTTGTGAAAGTTTTTATCGATAAAAAAGCAGTATGCTTTACGCTGTAAGCCTCAAGCTTATAGCCTACTGCCTACAGCTATATACCTTCTTTAGGGTGGTTTTAGCGGTGGGGCTCACCTGTTCCCATTCCGAACACAGAAGTTAAGCCCACCAGCTCCGATGGTACTGCGAAAGCGGGAGAGTAGGTCGCCGCCAGTTTTTATTAAAAGTCTCATACAACACTGTTGTATGAGACTTTTTTT
>NZ_JACHLC010000011.1 GCF_014207845.1 Chryseobacterium shigense | reverse complement strand
TTTGTTACGCTATTTATATATGACAGATGTTTTTATATGTCGTTTTTATTTTTATCTTTGTTTTTCAAAAATTAAATTCATGGAATTAATTGATTCTAATTCTTCAGATAAACTCGTTTATCAACATAATGTAATAACATCCGGAAGATATGATTATTCTGCCTGTATGCTTGATATCCTTTTTATGGTGCTTTCCTGCCTTGAAAAAGATAAATTGGAGTATACCATTCATACACATGATATTGAGGAAATAACGGGGCGCAAATGGAACTATAAACAGCTAAGAGATGCGACAGCAGAAATAGGTAGCAGATTATTTGAAATTGAAACTCCTGAAAGATACCGCCAGCTTTGGTTATTTGAATATGTCGATTACATGAAGGGAACAGGTTCTTTTAATATAAAAATCAATGAAAGTGCTAAACCTTACTTTTTTGACCTGAAAAATAATTTTACAGCCTTACAGTTAAAATCTGTATTAAACTGCTCTTCAAAATATGCTAAAAGATTATATGCTATTGCTCGGCAATGGCGGAGCGTTGGAACAAAGCGTTTTGAGATTCAAGAACTAAAACAAATGCTTGGATTAATTGACAAAAAGGGAAATGAACAATTTGAAAGAATAAGTGATTTTAAAATCAAAGTTCTTGATATCGCCCGAAAACAAATTTCTGAGAATACAGATATTGAATTGGATTATGAACTCAAAAAAAGAGGTCGGGAGTTTTACTGGATTACCCTGCATATAAATTCTCAAAAATTCAAACAGCTCGAAATTGATTTTGAAAAACCTTTAAATATTCAAAAATTTGTATCAAAATTAACCACATACGGATTGAGCCAAGAACAGGCGGAGCTGATTGCCGGAAAAGAAAAAGAAAAGGATTTTGATATCTTAATTACAGAACTGAACGAAAAGATCAGACAGAGAAAACTAAAGATTGAAAATTCTGTCGGGTATTTGGTTGGTGTGTATCAGAAAAAGGGAATTTTGCCAGTAAAAAATTAACTATATATTTGCATATAAATATATATACATATAAACATATATGCCTTATTTTATTCTTACTACACACCAAAAAGGAGGTGTTGGCAAATCAACGCTTACCTATAACCTTGCTGTAAACCTCAAAGACAAAGCAAAGGTTTGTATTGTTGATATGGATGTTCAGGGGTCTTTATCTGATTTTAAAAATTTCTCTCCTGTTCCGGTTCTTCCTCCAGACAAATTACCGGAACTGAAAAATTCTGATTTTGATTTTGTATTTATTGACACCCCCCCCTATCTATCCAATAAACTGCCTGAGCTGTGCAACCTTGCGAATGTAATTATTATACCTACAAAAGCAGGGGTTTTTGATGTTCTTGCAATTAGATCGACTATTGAGATCGTAAAACAATCTAAAGGAGAGAAAAAGGCACTTATTGTCTTCAATATGGTTAAGCCCAATACTACACTTACAGATGAGATCAAAACACAGTTAAGCGAATACAATATTGAAGTTGCTCAAACAATGGTTTCCGATTTGGTTGCTTTCTCTCGTTCAGCTCTGCATAATGGGGTAGAAGATAATAAAAAAGCTCTATCACAAATAGAAGCGTTAACAAATGAGATTTTAACAGTATTAGCATAAGCATATAAACATATACATATATGCGTATATAAACATATAAATATATGAAAAGTAAAGATAATTCAACAAGCAATTTATTAGGCAAAGTCCTTTCTCAAAAGGTAGTAACACCAATACAGGAAAATAAGAACGGTATAATAAAACCAATCGAAAAAACTTTTTTACTTTCGCTTCCTGAAACAAAACTGCAACAATTAAAGCAAATGGCTTTGGATCAAAAAACAACGGTGAGAAATTTGATTAACTCTGCTATTGACGAAAAATATTTTAAATAAGAGGGTGAAAGGTGGGAAAAATCCCACCTTAACCCGAAAAAATTAATCTTCAGATTCAAACCCTCCCTCAAACAAATTAAAAATTTTAAGATACCCTTTAAATTTTTTCTTTCTGAACAGTCCTATTCCGAATAGAACTAAAATCCCTACAATGAGGATCGCTAAGATAATTTCTAACATACTATTTTGGTTTAAAATTTTATCAATCATTTCTTTATTATAAATATTTAGTTTTTTCTCAAAAATCATTTTTGGAAGAAACTTTTTTTAAAAAATTTCATTGTTCAGGGTTTTAACCCCTGAAAACGGCTGACGTCAAATATAACATCACATTAAAGCCTTTACCTTTTTGCTTAATTTATTCAGGACAAATAGAAAAAATCTCCAGTTCTCCTGAAAGGACACATTTTTACAATTCTCTATAAACACCATGAATAAAGGATTTGCAAGTATATTACATGGGTTCTAATAAAGTTGTGACGCATTCGGAGCATGGTTGTGAGATAAAGATAAATTTTGCAGGTATCGTCTGTTCCGCAAGGTATCACCGCCTTTCAGAAACTTCTGTTACATTAAAAAAGTCACCATTTTTTTGACCCATTTTTGTGTATTTTTTTCGCCTGAGAAATTTTGAACTAAGGAGCAACGAACGACAAGCGTTTTGAAAAAACGAGAAGTCTGAGGAAGTGACGGCTGAAAAATTTCACTGGAGGGATATTTAATTTATCTTTCTTAAATTCGCACCAATAACATTTACGGTAAAAATTAAAGCATTTGCTTTCTTGTCTTAGAAAACTGGCACTTTCAAAGAACACAAGAATATGCAATGCTCACGCTCCGGCGTGGGCTTGTTTATTTGTGTTCGGGTATGCCAGTACCTCTAAGGCAGTAGACATAGCTCCACGCTTTTTTTGTGCCTACAAATTAACCCAGTATGAATAATTTTAAAATACGACACGTTCTGTCGCTGTTCCGGTATAGCTTTACAGGCAAATGTATAACTCAAAAAAACCGTGTTTTTACCTATTTCGGGAATAGATATTTTTATTTATAATTACCCCCATTATTGAAAAATAGTTCTCATCAAAAAAAACAATATGAAAAAAAATTTATTATTCTTGGCGATCCTTGTATACAGCCAGTTTTTTGCACAGCTTACCCCAACCGAAAACTACATTCAATCTATTACTTGTTTAAATGAAGATTGCACCAAAAAATCTGAGGCAGTAACTTACTATGATGGTTTAGGTAGACCTAAACAGATTGTAAATGTTAAAGCAACCACCACCGGAAAAGACTTAGTAACTCCAATCATTTATGATGGATTCGGGAGAATAACAAAAGAAATTTTACCCACTCCTATAAGCACTCTAAATTCTGCCATACACTCAGGTATAACAAATGAAAGTACAGCAAATTCCTATTATGGTGTTTCAAACGCTTATGCAGAAAAAGAAATTGAAAATTCACCTTTAGACCGAGTTTTGCAAATTGCACAGGCTGGTGATTCATGGAAAATGAGTTCAGGTCATACTGAAAAAATTACGTATGATGCAAACAACGCAGGAGAAGTTTTAAAATTTACAACTAATACGACATGGGTAAATGAAGCAACTTCATCCGTAATAAGCATTGCAACAGACCCCAACTCTGAAAACGGACACTATAAAGCATCTCAATTATATAAAACAACCGTAACCGATGAAGACGGAAACCCTGTAATTAAGTTCATAAATGGACAGGGACAAATACTTCTCATTCGTAATACGGATGGTACACAAAATATTGATACTTATTATGTTTACAATGAATATAATCATAAAGCGTTTGTAATTCCCCCTAAAGCCGTAAAACTTATTAAAAACAATGGAAATGTTGTTACACAGGCTATTTTGGACGATTTATGTTATCAATATAGGTATGATGGTTGGAATAGAGAAGTCGAAAAAAAATTGCCGGGCAAAGGATGGCAATATACAGTATATGATAAACAGGACAGACCAGTATTAGCACAGGATGCAGTTTTAAGGACTGTAAATAACAACTTTACAAAAAGGGGATGGATCTTTACTAAATATGATGGATTTCACCGAGTTGTTTATACAGGGTTCTTTGCCAATACTGCCACAAGATCACAGATGCAGACAGCCCTCAATAATATGACGGCTAATGCAGGTAACAACGAAACACGCGCAACTGATCCGTTTAATTTAAATGGTATCAATGTTTTCTATACAAAGAATGCTTTTCCAACCGGAAGCATGACCATTCTTACTTTAAATTATTATGATACTTACCCAACAGAAGCTCCTGCAATTCCTCAGACTATTTTAGGACAGAATACTCTTCCTCAGACATTAGATGCAAATAATCATGCTTCAACAAAAAGTCTTCAGGTAGCCAGTTATGTAAAAAATATTCATGATGATAATTGGACTAAAACATATACTTACTATAATAAAAGAGGAAAACCTGTAGCCTTAAAAACTGTGAATCATTTAGGGGGGTATACCAATAAAGAATTCAAACTGGATTTTACAGGATTAGTTCAGGAAAGCTACATCTACCATAAAAAGACAGCCAATGATACTGAAGTAAAAGTAAAGGAAAGATTTGTTTATGACAATCAAAACAGAGTTTTAAAACAATATCATCAGGTTGATAATTTGCAGGAGGAATTACTGGCTGAAAATACCTATAATGATCTTGGGCAACAGATTAATAAAAAGACTGGAAACACAACAGGAACTCCTCTGCAATCAATTGATTATACTTACAATATAAGAGGTTGGCTAACTTCAATAAATAACCCTAATAACCCAGCCAGTTTTAATAATAAGTTATTCGGTTTTGAATTAAAATATGACAATCCTGTTTCATCATCTTTTGCACTAGCAAAATATAATGGTAGTATTTCAGAGTTTGACTGGAAAACAGCTAACGGAAGCGTTTTAAAAAGATACGGTTATAAATATGACAAGTTAGACAGGCTTACAGATGCTTCCTATCTTGAACCCTTTGCAACAGTTCCTGTAACCAATGGCTACGGAGAATTTTTGACTTATGATGAGAATGGGAATATCCAAACTCTTAAACGATACCAGTCTTACAACAATACTGCAATGTTGATTGATGATTTGGTTTACAGCTCTTACAAAGGAAATCAACTTCTTAATGTCACTGATAACAGTAGTAATAATTTAGGTTATCCAAACGGAGGTAATACCATTGCTTATGACCTTAACGGAAATATGATAAACCACGTTGATAAGGGAATAACAAACATTTCTTACAACTATCTGAACCTGCCAAAAGATGTTATTTTCTCTCAGAATAACAATAATATCAAATTCTTTTATAGAGCAGACGGTGTAAAGCTCAAGAAAGCGTACACTTATTATGCTTCAAAAAGTGGTTTAATGCTTAATGAAGACACAGATTATCTTGACGGTTTTCAGTATTTTGGACAAGGGAATTTTAACAGTTTACAATTTTTCCCAACAAGTGAAGGATATTACGACTATCAAAAGAAAAGATATGTTTACAATTATTCTGATATTTGGGGAAATGTAAGATTAGCCTATTACAACTCAAACAACTCAGCTACCATTGACAGGGAAACGAATTATTATCCTTTTGGGCTGGAATATCAGGGTTATAACGGAACTTTTACGCAGTTACAAAGCTACACTTACGGTTTTCAAGGTCAGGAAAGGCAAAAGGAAACAGGATGGGGTTCTTTCAAATGGAGAAATAATATTCCGGAGCTGGGCAGGTTCTTTAATATAGATCCGTTAGCAGAAAAGTATTCTTACAATTCGCCTTTCGCATTTCAGGAAAATAAAATTGGTCGTGGTAGAGAATTAGAAGGGCTTGAATTGGTGCCATTTGAGTTTTTAGTAATGTCTAATTCTTCTGTAAGACCTACTATTGCAGAGACGATGATTCGAGAGGCTCCTATTCCAATTGAAGAAGTTGTCATCACAGGCAGAGCAATGCCACCTTCTCCACCAGGATTTTGGGAAAAAATTGGAAATTTTTTCGATTCTCTATTTGATGGTAGTAGTGAGTCTACTGCTCCCAGAACGATGGATAAAACCGCAGAAAATATAAAACCTGAAAGTGTTACAGAAAGTGCTACTAATGAAACAGGAAAAATTTATAGAGTTCCCGGAGAACAAACAGAAAGTGGTAAACCGTATGTAGGTAGAACTAAGCGTAGTAGTCCGGCAGAAAGAGGAAGAGGTGCAAAGGATGGCAGAGACAGAGGTGGAGAAACAGAAGTAATAGATAAATATGATCCTAAAAATCCAGGAGAAGGTGCTTATAAAGAGCAAAAAGCAATAGATAAAGAAGGAGGTGTTGAAAATCTCGACAATAAAAGGAATGAAGTTACCCCTGAACGAATGAAAGATTTAGAAAATAAATATGGACCAAAACATCAATAATATATCAGAATTTTGGAATTGGTTTGAATTCCATAATTTGGAATTATCTTCAGATAAAATTACTAATGGCTTAATCGATGAGCTTAATGATAAAATATTATCTCTGGCTGATTTAAATTGGGAAATTCGAGAAGGTATAGAAAAACCGAATATGCTAATAATTTCTGCGGGTGGAGACAATGAATTATTACCGGTATCTAAAGAAATTATAAAAACAGCACCAAAACTTAAAGATTGGGAATATTGTTATTATAAACCACCGAAAAAATGGGACTATTCCTTATCACTTAAAAATCATATTGGTTTTGATAGAGAAATCAATGTTGATAATTGGGAATATGTTTTATTAAGGCTGGATGATGGCTCGTTCGGAATTGTCATTAAAGCAGATAATATAGATACTTTTAAAGATGATGAAAAGTATACAATTGCAGATATAGTATTAGAAAATATTTTAGGAGATGATTTAAGTTATAGTTTAATTAAAAATGTTGAAATTATAAATGATTTTGACACTAATCAAATCAAAAATAAGAATAATATAAAATATCTTATGCTTCATCTGTTAAGAGAAATTTAGAATATATTTAAAGGACTAATGCCATATTATATTAGAATATTAGGTACTTCAGACTACAAGATTCATCTTGATGAAATTATTAGTGTATTAAAAGATAACGGCTTAACCGCTAAATTTAATCTTGAAAAAAATGAAAATCCAAATAATTGGACTGTTATTGACGTATCGAATTTGAATGATGAGTATCTAATGCAAATTGAGCGTAACACAACTAATGAAGGGGTTGGCAAAGAAGAGATTGAAGAATTTAAAGAAGATATTTTAGAATATAAGCCAGTTTCCGCTTCTAAATGGCTATACAAATATTTAGATAAAGTAAAAGTTATTTATGCCTTTCAACTTCTTAATGCATCAATGAAAGAAGAAAATTTTTCTATTATTGAAACTATCAAATCTGTTATTTGGAGTAAAGTTGATGGGATTTTTCAGGCAGATAATGAAGGATTTTCAAATGAGGATGGTTATCATATTCTTTGGCAATTTTCAGACAACGTTACAGGAGAATGGAATATGGCAGTTAAAAACTTTTTTGGTGGATGGACGAATTTTAAAATGGATTTAGGCGATGAAATACAGAGAAAAGAATTTTTAGCAGGTAAAGTCCCAAAAAATGCGAAAAAACTATGACCAATAATCCATATTTGACTTTTAAAAATGATGAACTGGCGAAATCAAAAATTTTAGCCAAAGGACTAAATATTTCTGAAAGTGATTTTATTAATATACAATTTTGGTTTGATTTATTACTATTGAAACATGAAGAAGCAACGAGTAGCCATGAAGAGCAATTAATAACTGAAAAAGAATTAGAAGCCAAATTTAACGAGCTTGTTTCATCAGAAATCGAAAGGAAAAGTTATAAATATATTCTTCCAAAATTATTGAATTACAATAATGAATTCAATGGTGCTTTTTTAAGATCGCTATATGTAGCAAGGTTAGGAGCTTTGCTTAGAGAGAACTTGATACCTAAACTTGTTAATGATAAGAAATTAGTTTATTCACCAGAGGATTTTTTCAATGTTACCATTTATCTCAAGGATAACTATTTTGTTTCTCCTAACAGCAATTTTTTAGAAGATATACTGAAAATAGAAAATGTTCGTGGTATTTTCAAACAGGCTACTTCCAAAGTTAAGTTTGAAACTTTGAAAAACATACTGCATATTATATATCAGAAAACCTATCATCATGATATTATTTGTTTTAAAAAGATTTTAAAATTAGTATCAGAAACAGATTCCGAATTAATTGGCTATTTGAAAAACTTTCAAGTAGAAAATAAACAAGGTTGCTATAAGATTATTAATGATATTTTGAATTTGGATTTATTTAAAGATAATTGGAATGATTTTGAGATAAAAATTCAGTTAATTAGTTTTTTCGATACAGCCAGAGGTGCTAATCCTACCTCCAGTTGGAATAATAAATTTCAAGAACTATCCGCAATTATTGATAAAAAAATGTTTTTAGAAATTGTACATGCCGTTTTGAAAAATGAAAACTGTAGAATTTATGAATTTGATTATGGGGCGCAATGGGGTGACGATACAGCAAAACGATTTTTAAAATCTGCACACTGGATAAAAGATATTTTGTAATGAATAATAGTGCAAAAATCGAAGAAGATAATATTTATCAATACAATTTATATAAGGCAAAAAATACTTTATGGTATTTTAACGACCTTATTATAACTGAGGTTTCAGGATATAATTCTGTTAAATTTAAAAATAATGAAGATGTTTATGTATGGTTGGAAAATGTAAAAATTGAAGGGAATTATTACTTAGGTAACTTGGCTGAAAACGGTATTTCACAAAAGATAATGATTGATAATGTCATAGACTGGATGATTATTGAAGACGGAAGATTGATTGGCGGTTATACTATAAGGCACTATAGAAATACTCTTGATGATGAAGCAAAACTAAACTTTGATATTGATTTTGGAGTAAAAATTGACGATGGAAATGATTTTTTCAAGCCTGATTCATCAACTCCGGAGGGTGTAATTATTAAAATTGAAAACTTCTACTCTGATGAAAATTTACAAGGGGTAATTTCTTGTAAAGATTTTGAAATGGAAGCAAAAAATTTACTGGAGGAAAGAGGTGCAATCATTACCGAAGAGATTAAAAATAAAATAAAAGAAGCGTTAAAATCATCTTTGGTTGAAACTTTGCAATCAAACGAATTTCCAAATTTCGAAAATATAGAAAGGTGTTTTACTCTTTTAGAAGAAAAACAGGATCAGCGATTAATTGAAGAAAAAGTTATCTATCAAAACGGAAATTTCACATTCAATAAATTATGGGTATGGCGATCTAATGAGGGAGAGTGGAAAGTATTAAATCTTGTTGAATGATGAATAAATATTATTTAGAAAAACAACTAAAGATTTGCATGAAATATTCTCAAATTTCAGATTTGGTTGAATTAGATACACTAATTGCATTGGGTAAAAATTTTAATCCCAATATTCAAATAAATGGATTAAGACACTCTCGAACAAAAACTTTAAATGGTTGGTATATATGGTCAGGAGAAGATTTTAACCCTGATGAAGTTAATTTTTTCCAACCGTTACACGCATATCATTTATTAGACATTGCTTCTTTTGTTATACCATATTTAGGACTTCCGGCAGGAAATCGTTTTTTGATAGATAGCAAAGGTTATGAAGATATTTGGTTCGATGAAAATTTATTAAGTGTATAATGACTGAGTATCATGTTATTTTTGAAGTCCTAAAAATTGAACAGGAATTACAACAAGGCTCTACAATTCAGATAGGCGAAAGATTCGTAGGGCTTTATTATCCGGATAATAAAGAAGTTCATTTTACCGATGATAACGGTCAGCAGTGGATTTTTTATGATGGTGATTCGTGCAGTATTATCGACAAATTTTAGCTTACAATTGCTTTGGCTTCCTCGATGATCCTAAAATAATTTTCCTGCATTTCCTTATCGGTTACAGGGCGTTTGTCATTCTCTCTGCTCTCTGCATGATCTTCTAAAAACTGCGTTTTTAAAAACTCTTTAGGCTGTCCTTCAGCAATGATGCCGTAAAACTCTCCAGTGTTCAGGTTAATCAGATCGCTGACTTTTACCCTGTCACGTTCCTGAATGCTCTCACTCCTGCCGGAGCTTTGGTTGCTCTGGGTGTGAATGAGCTGTCCGCTTGTTCCTGTTCCGGTGTTTTTATTGATGTAGGTTCGGTCTTCTTTTGAAAATAAAGTCTTGACCATTTCTGCGGTTCTGCCGTTGGTTACTCTTCCGAAAAACTGGTTTCCTAAATTGGAAATAATGATCTGAGCTTTATCTTCTCCGTAATTATCTACCAACTGGCTGAAGTCCTGAACCCCGAAAATAGTCGCAATTTTATTGCTTCTGGCTGTTGCCGGTATCTGTTCAATATTCGGAATGTAGATCGTGGGAGCTTCATCGAGCAGAACAACACTTTTTTGCTGTCTCGGTTTATTCATCTGTCGCATTCCTACGCTGATAATAAGCGATATTATAGGGGCGTAAACCTGTGGCAGAGTGCTGTCGTTACCTAAGCATAAAAAAGTCGGTTTTTCGGGGTTATTCAGGTTTAAATCGACATCATTTTTTGATAATATCCAAAACACATCTTTCGTATTGAGCTGTGCGACTGCGGTCTGAATGGTTGAAAGGATTCCGGCTACTTGGTTCTGCGCTTCATTTTCTACCGACTGCCTGAGTGATGCAACCATTCCTCCGGCTTCATAGTTCTGCGAGATCTTCTCCAGTAACGATTTTATATTGGTATGAAGCAGTAAACTGATCGCATGGGGGATCGTGCAGTATTCCGGATGTTCCTCTCTCAGCCACCAGATTACCCCTGCAATTATCATTTTTGTATTGTTGCTCCAAAAATCAGACTTCTTGATGCTTTCCGGAATGAGATTGTTGACAAGTGCCTGAGAATACTCAATAGCAATCACGCTTTTTGTTAAATAATGCGGTGCTATCGGGTTAATCCTGTCGCTTTGGTGCGGATTCTTAAAATCTACGTTTCGGAACGCTACTGCCTTTCCGTAATAGCTTCCCCTTACTTTATCCGTAAGCTCCGGACTTTTAAAATCATACAGTATTCCGGTGTAGCCCTGTTCTGCAACCTGTTTAATGATCGGTTCAAAAATGCTACCGCTTTTTCCTGATCCTGCACCGCCCTGAATATAAATACCCCTGTACGGATTGGCTAACTGGATAATTCCGGATTTTGTATTGAAATTCAGGCTTTCATCATTCTTTTTATCTGAAAATTTCTGCTCTTCAGCTTTTTTCTGCTTCGGTTTCCGGAAGTCTCGCACAAGGTAGAACCCAGAGACGAGGATAGGAACTAAAAACAGGAGCAGGGCAAAATTTCCGAACATAGGTTTTAATTTTTCTGCGGTAAATCCTGCCACAAATACGAATACTCCGGTAAAAATCCCTACATACATTAGTCCTGTGGTAAAGTTCTGAAACTTTCCGAGCTTATAGGCAATATGCCAGAATGAGAGGGCAAATAAGGAAAAACCGAGCGAAATATACAAAGGCGCTCTCATAAACAGTCCGAGCGGAGAATTGAGAGCTTTCTCCGGAACGATGTATTTTGCAATGGGTGCAGTTACAAACATAATATTCATGCTTATAAGTGCTATACATATAATAAAAAGTATCGCTTTAAAAAGCTGTTGCAATCCTAATCCGTTCATATTTCTAATTTTATTAGCATTTCTTACATTATCCCATTTTTATAAACTCAACGCTAAAAACCTTATGAATATTCAATAATTTTTTAATTTGAGGGTTTGTAAGAAATTGAGTTTTCCCTCTTTCATACAAATATAAAAATAGACAGCCTTTTGAACTGTCTAAAAACACAAATTTCTCCCGAATGTATGTTGAGAGAATTTATAATTCTCCTCAACATACATGAGTAGGCGTAGCCGATTTATGCGCAATTAACTAAAATTCTGCTTCCGTACTGGCTTCTCCTTTCTCTACTCCGGAGATTGACCAGGATAAAAATTTTTATCCAAGTCTCACCGCCTTAAATCCCTTTAATAGTCGGAAAAAACATCATTTCCTTTGTTTTGCTTTATATCCGTTACCATAATCCATAAGAGATTTGCTGTCTTCAGGGTTGGTTTTCTTCCATTCTTTCAGCACTTCATTCTGAAACTTATAATTTTCCCATTGCTCCTTAGATACGATAACATTTCCGTCTTGGTTAATTTCCTGAAGGACTTCGCCCCTGATCTCCTGTTTTGTGCGCACACTTTCTTTATAATATTTGATTCCGGAATAACCGCCAAATAGAGCCAAGCCCCAACCTGACAGCATGACAAACAGGGAAATATACAGCACAGGTTTATAATGCTTAAAATAGTCTTTGTAGGTTTCGAGCTTCCGGATATCTTCAGGGGAAATATTAACCCTGATATCCATAACGCTCTCCCTGAGTTCTTTCAGGCTGTGATCGATCAGCTCTCTGCTTTCCTTCAGCTTTTTATCCATTCCGGAAACTCCGGAGTTTAAGTTGTTGGATTCCCTGTGCAGGGCTTCCGTTGTCGTTTTGAGCTGTTCCAGTAGTTCCACTGGGTTAAGCCGTCCGGAACTTGGGTTTTGATTGTTCTGTTCTTCCATAATTGTATAATTTTTACTATTTTTTGGTTTTACATCGACATTCCTCTGTCTTTTCCGATGCTTTTTGCAAGGTCTAAGGCGATTTCCTTAATCTTTAATTTCGGGTCGATATCGCTTAATTTAAAGCCCTGTTTCGTTACTTTTTCCAAAACGGAAGGATTCATATTGATATCGGCTTTCGGGATGATCCTTGCACCGTTTAAGCCTTTCGAGTTCTCGCTGATCTGCATAATATAACCTCGCTTATCCATGCGGTTTACTAAATCGCTCAGGCTTTTACTCTGTCCTTTTTCCTGAAGAAGCACGTTTTTAATTTCCGCTTTCTTCTCTCCGGTGATCTCTTGTGCAGTCTTCCAGTTCCGCTCTTTCGATAATACTTCAGCGTGTCCGGTTGCCCTTTCTCCTATATTATGGCTCGTAACCTGATTTTTACCATGAAAATCGATCCTGTTCGCTATAATATGCAGGTGTTTATCGTCCGTAGATTGATGCAGATGCACTAAATATTGATTATTCTTTTCTATGCCCTCACGCTTTAAATAGTCCTCTGCCAGTTTCGCCCAATCATTAAGGCTTAAATCCTTACTGTATTCCTTTGGGGGAGAGATCACAGCCGTAACATATTTTTTCTCCGTTCGGGTGTTCAGATCGGCAACCTGTTTAAATTCTTCAAACAGCTCTTTCGGCTTCTCTCCGGATAGTCCGTTACGGCACACTTCCACGCTCTGCTCCTTGTCGCTCTGTTGGTACTGGATGGATGCAGAACTTACATTTCTTGTTGATGCAGATATTACCATTTGATCTGTGTTTTAATCCCTTTTATAGTGTCCTCAATTTCCTTGAGCAGATCTGCTCGTTCTTTTTCGGTAAACATTTCTTTCTTCATATAATTGCCGATTCTCCGGAAATTCGTTGCATACTCCGTTAGCATGATGTTTTTTTCATAGTCCGGAAGTTCTTTTTCAAGCAGTATAATTCGGCTGTATTCGGTGAGCTTCAGTTTTTTTTTATCCGCTCTTTCTTTCAGCCTTTTCATTTCCAAAGGAGTAAAACGAAGCGCAAGACGTTCGGTTTTTGGTTCGCTGATTTTCGGGCGACCTCCGAGCTTTCCTCTTTCCCGATATTGGTTTTGTCTATCGGTTTTCTCAAATTCTTCTTTAAATAGAGATTCCCAGTCTTCCGGATTTTGGTCTTCCATAATTCAGCTATTTTTTTTATTTTTACGTATCTCAAATTATTCTTCTGATTTGAATACTTTATCAATCCACGCTCTCCATTTTGGAGAGCTTTTATTTTTTCCCCTTTGTTTTTTCCGACTATATAAAATGTAACTATGTAGGTCTATCCGTTAAAAGTGTACTGTAATCCTTAAGCGTTCGCACTTTCCGTTTATGACGATAGGAATAAACCAAGTTGTCCTTTTGTGGCGGAAATCGGAGCGATAGCGTAGGTTTTTGACGTCAAAAGGTACTACTTGCCCTTACTATATACATAGTTTTTAACGCCAATTTACGCAATTTTCATTTATCATGCAACATAGCCACATTTTTTACAGGTACAGCTCCCCCACATTCCGGAAGATCGCCCAGCTTTACCCTAAACCGGATTACTTAAAAAAGTAATACTTCAGATCAGCGCACCGCCCAGAACCGAAACAAAACACTCCAAACATTCTGCAAAAAACAAGGGGTAAAAACAGAAAAGCTGAAGAGAAAAAATAAAGCCTGTTCCGGAAGCGGTATCGCTCCGATCACTCCGCACGACAGCTCACCGATTGATCACGCATTTAATAGAATTTATCTATCATAAATTATTATGCAAAGCATAAGACCGCCCGCCCAAGCCGACTTATAAAAACTGGTTTTCGTTCTTTTTGTTTTTCTTGCACACCGCACATGACAGAATGACAGGAAAAATTTTCGCTCCAATAGAAAACCTAAAAGTCCTTTTGAACAAACGTATTTTTTAAAATATTTATTACTTTCTTACTTTAGTATTTTAAGGCTTTGTAACCTATTAATTTACAGTGGTTTATAATTTTAAAAACGACCTTTTATAAGCTAAAAACGACCTTTTATAAGCTAAAAACGACCTTTTATAAGCTAAAAACGACCTTTTATAAGCTAAAAACGACCTTTTATAAGTTTGTTACGCTATTTATATATGACAGATGTTTTTATATGTCGTTTTTATTTTTATCTTTGTTTTTCAAAAATTAAATTCATGGAATTAATTGATT
>NZ_JACHLC010000010.1 GCF_014207845.1 Chryseobacterium shigense | reverse complement strand
GGGCCAAAAAGTTATTAACAATTTTAGCCCAAAAATTGAAAAAAAATATCTTAAATTTTGTTAAATACTGTCCTAAGGATGGGGAGTATTATAAGTATCCCAATAGGCTTTTGAATTCAAAATGAATAAAATTGATATTGTTCCAAAAAAAGATTAATATAAAAAGACAACTTCTCCTGACTATTTTATTGGCCTTGAAAAGAAGTGCAAAAACAGGAGCGAGAATGTAAAATTGGATTTCTATTTCCAGTGTCCACAATACAGGATTTATGGCAGATCCTTCATTGTAAACAATATTGTGAACATAAAAAAGAGATGCCAGAAAGTGGGGAAACAATACCTCAAAACTTTTAGTATGCAGAATAAATACCTGCAGGATAAAAAGTGATATCAGCAATATGATATAAGGAGGTTCAAGCCTCGTTAGCCTTCTGATAAAATAATCTTTAATAGATACAGTACCCTGCTTATAAACATACTGCCGTATAAATGGCAGCCCTATAATAAACCCGCTGATGGAGAAAAACAGATAAATACCTGTTGAACCTATATACTTATAGTTAATAACGGTATAATTTTCTGCAAAAAAAAGATTCTTGTCACAGTAATAATCTATAAAATGTTCTATAAATACAGTAATTACACAAAAAAACCTTAGACCGTCAATATAGAGAATTTTTTTACCCCCTGCGGTAACTCTCTGCAATAAATTTAATGAATACATGCCTTGATAAATTAATTAGTGCTCATATCATTTGCCACCTGTATATTTTAGAAATTATAATGAGTACCATATGCTTTTGCATCTTCCTTTAATACATTGAGAGATTTAAAAGTATCTTGAAGAATACGGCAGCTCTGTATCTGAAATATAAAAGACAGAAGGGCATTCAACAGAAAAAGGTTGATGCCTGGTAATGATATGCAGCTTTTTAAATGAGTACTGTTAAATAATTACTGCTGGAGCATTAGATTTACAAGTAACCAATGTGGACCTGTGCACTATTATTCCCCATGAAGGAAGAACAGGCAGATAAGAAACTTTTTTCATGTTTTTATGTTTATATATTAAGATTATTAATTGAGCCAATCCTTTAATGGGACAAAATTAGTTTAATAGCAGATATTTCTGAAAATAAAAAGTATGACATAGATATTACATCTTTTTAACGCTTTGATTTTCAAAACCAATATCTTCTTTTATGAAAAATTTTGAAATAATATCAGAAAGCTGAAGGCAGTCCTATTCTCCCATTGATTTAGTTGTGGCAAATATATAAATCCCAAATATTTAATCAAATTAATTTAAAGAACTGTTAATAAAAAAATACATCTCTCCTATTATTCTATTTAAATGAATTATATAGATAATCCATAAACAGAAATACTAATATATGATAAAACAGGCATTCACAAAAGAAATAAACAAAATAGGACACATCCAAAGAGATAATTCAAAACAGCACGCATTTAAAAAATACGTAAAATATCCTATAAATCTAAAGTATATAAGAATTTTTTACTCAAACTCACAGATAAACTTCAATGAGATAATTGATTATAGACACAAAAAAAAAGACTGCTTAAAAAGCAGTCTTTATATAGTAAGTTATTTCTATTATACTTTTTCCACTTGCATGTAGCTAAGTTCCATTGGAGTTTTTCTACCGAAGATCAATACAGAAACTTCAATTTTCTTTTTGTCTTCAAGAATCTTCTCAACGGTTCCGTTGAATCCATTGAAAGGTCCGTCTATTACTTTAACGTTTTCACCTACAATGTATGGAATCTCAACATCTGTTGCAAATTCTGAAAGCTCATCCATTCTTCCTAACATTCTGTTTACTTCAGATTTTCTCATAGGAACAGGATCACCTCCTTTTGTTAAGCTTAAGAAAGATATTACTCCCGGGATATTTTTAATCACGTGAGGAATTTCTCCCATCAGATCAGCTTCGATCATTAAGTATCCAGGATAGTAAGGTTTTTCTTTAGGAACTTTTTTTCCATTTCTGATCTGAATAACCTTTTCCATAGGAATAACCACTTGAGTAACGTACTGTTCAAACCCTAAACGTTTGATTTCTGTCTCAATATAGTTTTTCACTTTATTTTCCTGTCCGCTGATTGCTTTCAGCACATACCATTTCAATTCGCTCATTATGGGAAAACATTTATTAGTTGAACACGTTAATTAGCATTCCTATTATGTTGCTGATTGCTTTTGAAAACAATTCATCAACTCCAAAGGTAAATAATGCCAAAATCACTGTAGCAATAGTTACTACAATAGTAGAAGACTGAAGATCAGCCCACTTTGGCCATTCAACTTTATGTCTGAATTCGTTATAAGAACCTTTTAAAAAATCGACAAATGAACTCATAATTAATATTTGCACGGGCACAAGGATTCGAACCCTGATCAACGGTTTTGGAGACCGGTATCCTACCATTGGACGATGCCCGTAGATAAAAAGCTTCCGAGAGTTTCCTTCCGGAAGCTTTATTTATTTTAAGATGATTAGTCTAGGATTTCAGTTACCTGACCAGAACCAACTGTTCTACCTCCTTCTCTGATCGCGAATCTAAGACCCTCGTTAAGAGCGATTGGCTGTAACAATTCTACAGTAATTTCTAAGTTATCACCAGGCATTACCATTTCTACACCTTCTGGTAAGAAGATCTCACCTGTAACGTCAGTAGTTCTTACGTAGAACTGAGGACGGTATTTGTTGTGGAATGGAGTGTGACGTCCACCTTCTTCTTTAGAAAGGATATAAACAGAAGCTTTGAATTTTTTGTGTGGCTTCACAGAGTCTTTCTTAGCGATAACCATACCTCTCTTGATGTCAGTTTTTTCAATACCTCTCAACAATAGACCTACGTTATCACCAGCTTCACCTCTGTCTAGGATTTTTCTGAACATCTCAACCCCTGTAATTGTAGAAGTTAATTTTTCATCACCCATACCAACGATATCAACTGGATCACCAGTGTTGATAATACCAGCTTCGATTCTACCAGTTGCAACAGTACCTCTACCTGTAATAGAGAATACGTCTTCGATTGGCATCAAGAATGGCTTTTCAGTATCTCTTACCGGCTCATCAATCCACTCATCAACAGCATCCATTAGCTCTTCTACAGTTTTGAACCACTTATCATCAGAGTTACCTTCAGTTGCAGCAGTAAGTGCACCAAGAGCAGAACCTTGAATTACTGGAGAGTTATCTCCGTCGAAATCATAAGTAGCCAATAGGTCTCTAAGTTCCATTTCAACAAGCTCTAACAATTCTGGATCATCCACCATGTCAACTTTGTTCATGAAAACAACAATTTTAGGTACGTTTACCTGACGGCAAAGTAGGATATGTTCTCTAGTCTGAGGCATTGGACCATCAGTTGCAGCACATACTACGATAGCTCCATCCATCTGAGCAGCACCAGTTACCATGTTCTTAACATAGTCGGCGTGACCTGGACAGTCAACGTGAGCATAGTGTCTTTTTACAGTTTCGTATTCAATGTGAGCGGTATTAATAGTGATACCTCTTTCTTTTTCTTCTGGAGCAGAGTCAATTGCAGAGAAGTCTTTTTTCTCAGCAAGACCTTTACTAGCTAATACAGCAGAAATAGCTGCAGTAAGTGTAGTTTTACCATGGTCAACGTGACCAATAGTACCAATGTTCAAGTGTGGTTTGTTACGATTAAACGTTTCCTTTGCCATGATTTAAAATTATTTATTTTATTATTATTCAAATTTTCGGTGTGCAAATATAATGATTTTTTAAATACCAAAACCTTTTTATTTAAAAAAGTTTCAATATTCAAATCAAAGAAGCACAAACCTTATATTTCAATCTGTGAGACTGCAAATTTACACAAATTTCCGGATTGAAAAAAATCATTATAAACGTTTTTATGGCAAAGGATAAATATCTGGTTAATTCTGAATAATATAGAATACAAAAATATTTCATTAACAAATAAAATCCATGATATAAAACCGTCCTAAATATTTTCTCGTAGATATAATTAAACCATTAAAAATAATATTATGAGAACTCTATTACCACTCTTTTTAGGACTATTGATCACGACAACTTTTTTTTCATGTGATAATTCTGATGAGAATATAATGTCAGAAAATATGATTACCGGTCCGGATCTTATGGCTTACGGCCTAACTGGGATGAATGAACTGGTCTCTTTCAATGCTAATAATCCTAAAGCATTTGTTTCCAAAGCAGCAGTAACAGGCATTCCTTCAGGTGAAAAATTATTAAGTATAGATTTCAGACCCGCCACCGGAGAATTATATGCATTGTCGAATGCAAGTAAATTATACATTATCAACACCGGCAATACATCCGCAAGAGTGGTGAACTCTGCAGCTTTCAGTCCTGCTATTTCCGGAACAATTGCTTCTATTGATTTTAACCCTACAGTTGACAGGATTCGCCTGGTAAGCAATTCCGGACAGAATCTGAGACTGCATCCTGAAACAGGGGCCGTTGCTGCTACAGATACCAATCTTTCCGGTACCGGAATCACAGGAGTGGCTTATACCAACAGCAAAGCAGGGGCTTCTTCTACTGTTTTATATGATATTGATGCTGCCAGCGGAAAATTATTCAAACAAGATCCGCCCAATAACGGAACTTTGGCAGAAGTAGGAAACCTTGGAACAACATTCTCCGGACAGGCTGCTTTTGATATTAAATATGATAATAGTACTGCCTTATTAGCTTTAAATGACAAACTGCATATTCTGGATCTGAATAACGGTAAAGCAACTCATATCGGGATGCTCCAGCAGCCTATTATTGATCTGGCAATTCCTACAGAAGCAGTAGCCTATGCTATTGATAATTCAAATAACCTTCAGATATTTAATCCGAACAGCCCGATGCCTGTTTCAAAAACAGTGGCAGGATTACAAACCGGTGAAAATATTTTAGGAATAGATTTCAGACCTGCAAATGGACAATTATATGCTTTGGGAAGTACAAGCAGAATTTATACTATTAATTTAGGAACAGGCGCTGCTACAGCAGTGGGAAGTTCACCTTTTGCCACTTTGCTTTCAGGAACTGATTTTGGATTTGATTTTAATCCGGTGGTTGACAAAATACGGGTAGTAAGTAACACAGGACAAAATCTCCGTTTAGATCCTGTTACCGGAGCTATTACAGCAGTGGATATGACGATTAACCCGGCTGGGTCAATGATCAGCGCCTCAGCATATACTAATAATTTTGCAGGGGCAACTGCCACTACTCTATTTGTGATCGATCATAATACGGATAAACTGTATCAGCAAAACCCACCCAACAACGGAACTTTGGTAGAAACCGGTTCTTTGGGAATCAATATAACGAATGCTAACGGTTTTGATATCGGAAGCATGAGCCAAAAAGCTTATTTAATGGCTACTGTGGGAACCTCAACAAAACTGTATACTATAAATACGACATCAGGAGCTACAACAACTGTTTCAGATTATCCGAATGCTGTAAAAGCTTTTACACTGGGATTAGGACTTTAAAAAGACTCATAATAATTATTTCGATACCAAGAAGCGCGGAAAACTCTGTTTTCCGCGCTTCAATTAATAAATATAGAATAGAAGAAAAAATTAAATCTGCTGGGATTTTTTCGTCCTGTTGAAAATCCAGAATATAATCGGGAAAATCAACAGTGTTAACACCGTCGCTGTGATCAATCCGCCAATAATCACAATGGCCAAAGGTTTCTGGGATTCTGATCCAATTCCGGTGGACAGTGCGGCAGGCATCAGCCCTATTGAAGCCATCAGTGCAGTCATAATAACCGGACGTGTCCTTGATTTTACCCCATTGAATATGGCATTATCCAGGCTCAACCCGTTCTTAACATTCTGATGGAATTCCGTAATGAGAATCACCCCGTTCTGGATACAGATCCCGAGCAAAGCAATCATTCCCACTCCTGCCGAGATCCCAAAGTTCATTCTGGTAATGTGAAGGGCAATTATTCCCCCGATCAATGCAAATGGTACGTTGGCCAGTACCAGTAATGAGTCTTTCATATTTCCAAAAAGGATGAACAGCAGGAAGAAAATCCCCAGGATACTGATCGGAACGACCTGTGCCAGTCTGTGTGAGGCTCTCTGCTGGTTTTCAAACTGACCTGTCCAGCCAATGGAATAGCCATCAGGAAGATCAATATGGGCCACTTTTTTCTGGGCATCGGCAATGGTGCTTCCCAGGTCGCGGTCGCGGATTGAAAATTTAACCCCGATGTATCTTTTAATATCATCCCTGTAAATAAATGCGGCTCCATTGTCTTTTACAATATTGCTGATCTCTTTCAGCGGAATTTTTGTACCGTCCTGTGTAGGAACCATCAGTGAAGCGATATCATTTTCGTCTTTTCTGTACTCCTGGGAATAGCGGAGACGGATCGGAAATTTCCTTTCACCATCGAACATTTCCGAAGCAGTTTTTCCTCCGAAAGCCATTTCCAGCACAGATTGCGCATCATCAGGCATCACTCCGTAAGCCGCCATTTTATCCCTGTCCAAGACTACGCTTACTTCCGGCTGCCCTATATTTTTAATAATTCCCGGATCTTTTACGCCGTCTACATCTTTGATCTGTTTTAAAACCTCATCGGCCAGTTTATCCAGGGTTTCGAGATTATCTCCATATATTTTGATCCCGTTCTCCGCTTTGAAACCTGCTACGGCTTCCGCCACATTATCTGAGATCGGCTGGGAATAATTGAATGTGATTCCCTGATAGCTTCTGAGTTTTTTATCTATTTCCTCGATGAGTTCTTCATAGCTGATATTTCGTTTCCAGTCTTCTTTCGGCTTAAGGTTGACGGCAAACTGTACAAATCCGAATCCGTTGGGGTCCGTTCCGTCATTACTTCGTCCCGTTTGTGCCAGAACGTCGGTAACTTCCGGAAAGCTCATAATATCTTTCTTTAAAAGATCTGCCGTTTTCAGGGATTCTTTTAATGAAGAGCTCATCGGCATTTCCGCGGTAATCCAAAGTGAACCTTCATTCAGCTGCGGCAGGAATTCCGTTCCCAGGAATTTTCCGGAGAATAATGTGACTACCATAAAGGAAACGGCAACAATTAAACTCATTCTTTTATGTTTAAAAGTATAGTTGAAGCCTTTCAGAACAATTCTGTCCCAGAAATTCACAAAGGGATTGTTTTTTTCTTTTACATTTTTATTCAAAAGAATATGTGAAAGAACGGGAACCAGCGTCAATGTGAATATCAATGCCCCCACAAGAGCGAAGCCTAAAGTAAACGCCAAGGGTGAGAACATCTTTCCTTCCACTTTCTGAAATGAGAAAATAGGAATCAGTGAGGTGATGATAATTAATTTTGAAAAGAAAATAGCTTTCCCCAAACCTGTTCCCGTCTGCTTGATCCATCCTCCTTTTGACAGCTTATTGAATTTTTCTGTTCCATATTTCAGTGCTTTATGATCGAGCATAACAAAGAGGCCTTCTACCATGACGACGGCTCCGTCTATAATAATTCCGAAATCTACCGCTCCCAAAGAAAGCAGGTTGGCACTCATTCCGGCCAGCTTTAAACATAAGAATGCAAACAACAGTGAGAGCGGAATAATAATGGAAACGATAAGGGTAGTTCTCCAATCTGCCATAAAGATCAGAACGATCACCGTAACCAGAACAATTCCCTCAATAAGGTTATGCATGACAGTATGTGTCGTAAAATCCATCAGGTTATCACGGTCATAAAATGTTACCATTTTAACGTCTTTTGGAAGAACTTTTTCGTTAAGTTCCTTGATTTTGGCTTTTACCCCAACCAGAACTTCTCTCGGATTCTCGCCTTTTCTCATCACAACGATTCCTTCTACTGTATCTTCATGATGATTAAGACCGGCCTGTCCTACTCTGGGCATGGAACTTTCGTGGACATCTGCCACATTTTTCACCAGCACCGGGTTTCCGTTATCATTCTGAATGGTAATATTGCCGATATCTGCTACGGATTTCACCAACCCGATTCCTCTAACTACATAGGCCTGTCCGTTTTTCTCGATCACATCACCGCCGACATTTAAATTACTTTTGGTAACGGCATCATATACCTGAAGCGGCGTAAGATTATATTTATCCAGGGCTCTCGGATCAATGCTTAATTCGAAAACTTTATCCTGGCCTCCGAAAACATTGATATCCGCTACTCCCGGAACTCCTCTCAATGCACGGTCTATTACCCAGTTCTGAAGAGTCAGCAACTCTCTTGAATTTTTTGTTTTACTTTCCAGGGTATACCTGAAAATTTCGCCTGTAGGCCCGTAGGGTGGCTGAACTTCCGGATCCACCTCATCAGGAAGGCTTACGGTTCTTAATTGGTTATTGACCTGATTTCTGGCAAAAGTATCATCCACCCCATCGTCGAAAAGAATCTTAACAATGGAGAGACCAAACATGGTGGTACTTCTCACGCTGGTTTTCTTCTGAACCGGGCTCATGGCCAATTCGATGGGGGTAGTCACAAAACGTTCCACTTCTTCTGCGCTACGCCCATTCCATTGGGTTATAATAACTATCTGGGTATTGGTAACATCCGGAAAGGCTTCAATGGGCATATTTTTGAAGCTTATAAATCCTGCAATGGCTAAAATAGCTACCCAGATAAAGGTAAATGCTTTATTTTTTAACGAGAAAGCAATTATATTTTTAATGAATTTATTCATGATGATTAAATTGATGACCTAAAAAAGCCGTTGAAAGAATTTTTGATTCTTCTGTTTTGAATATTGAACCTGGAAAAAATTTTGACCCATTAAGCAGACTTAAGGGATTTAGAGTATTAAGTAATTCACAGGCGAATTTTAATGAAGCTGAGTGATTACACTAACTTTGGATTTCCTTAATTCAACTTAATTCTTAATTGAACTCTTAATGGTTTAATATAAAATTTAACTGTTCAATGAGCGGTAAATCAGCAGCTGGTTGTTTGTGATCACCTGTTCCCCTTCGGACAAACCTTCGGAAACGTAAGTAACATCACCTACCTGTTTCAGTATTTTTATTTCTTTAATTTTTATATCTGTTCTTGATTTAAAGACTACTACAAAACTTCTGTTATCATCAAAAATTACGGCTTTTGAAGGAACCGTCAGTGCTGTACTGTTCTCAGAGCTGGATACTTTGATGGTTGCTTTGCTTTCCGGGATCAGCAGGCCGTTTGCATTGTCCAGTACTACTCTTGCCTGCATGGCGTTGGTTTCCGGATCAATGATCTTGAATATTTTGTCTATTCTTCCGTCAAAAACTTTATCCGGATAGGATAATGTGGAAACCTGGGCTCTCATTCCGAGATTTATCTTATCTATATCTGATTCATTCACGTTCATGATTGCCCAGACGTTGGTTGTATTGGCTACGTCAAAGATATTTTCGCTTCTGTCACTTCTCAGCTGCATATCTTTATTAATATTTTTCTGAACAATATATCCGCTGATGGGCGCTACAACACTGTAAATATTTCCTTTCTTCACATTATACACCGTACTTACGGCAGCAGCTCTCTGCATCTGGTCCTGTGCTTTCTGAAGAACGCTTTTAGCTTCAAGTACTTCTCTTTCGGTATTCAGCTTTCCTTCGTACATTTCTTTGGCTACGCGAAGATTATTCTGAGCAACAACAAGATCGGTCTTTGCATCACTTACATCTTTCTGAACTTCGGCCAGCTCGGTACTTCTGATGGTTGCCAGCACCTGCCCTTTTTTCACATAATCTCCCAGCTCGGCATTTACACTTAATACATTTCCGCCTACCAAAGGATAAACATCAATGTAGCTGTTTTTATCGGCAGATATTTTTCCGTAAAAGCTGTATTGGTCTTCTACATTTTTTCTTTCAGCTTTAGCCAGTGAGATGGAATTCAGCATTGTATTACTCAGCTCAAATCCTTTTTTTGCCTGCGGTGCTTTTTCTTCCTCTTTTTTTGCACATGATAATAAAGACAGGACTATCAGTACAGGTATTATATATTTTTTCATTGCTTAATAGAAGATTTTCGTTTGTATGAGTTGGTTAAGTTGTTCTGCAGACTGCATGATGTCGTTTTTCATATCATAGATCTGAAGTGCTGTTTCCCGGTAGCTGTCCATGAAATCCGTAAATTCTATAAGGTTGATGTTTCCTTTTCTGAAATTTTTCAGCATCCCGTCATAAACCAGCTCCATATTATTGAGGTCTGTCGTTTTAATATCTGCAAGCTGGTCGTACTGACTTTTCCAGGTTTTGTAGGCAGCCTGAACTTTGGTTTCAAGATTCAGCTTCTGGTAATCTGCATTTTTCTGGTTCTGCTGGATGGCATAATTTGCTTTTTCAACATTTCCCTGGTTGGATTTCCATAAAGGCAGCGGGATACCTACCATAAGATTGACTTCATTTTTAAATGTTCCCCCGTTCTGATCCCATCCGGCACCTACGTTAAGATCCGGAATATTCAGGGATTTCTGCCACTGTGCATATAATTTGCTGTTATCAATCAGTTTTAGGAAATACTGATAGTCGGAGTTATTTTCCAGCGCTTTTCTTTTCAGCTCATTTTCATCTCCGAATGGTTGGGCGGCAAGAATCTCTTTTGCGTCTGCATCAGAAAGCTGCGGATCTATATCATCTGAGATTCCGGTAAGTACTTTCAGATTCTGTTCAAATTCAAGGATGTTTTTATTGATCCCCAGTTTATCATTGTTGAGCTGAATAACAAGGCTCTGTAATCTCACTTCATCTTTCAAAGAAACATTTCCCTTTGCTGACTGTACACGGTAAGCATTTAAAAGGTCATTCATGTAACCCAACTGTTTATTGGTGTTATCCAGTTTTTGTTTTTCGTAATACAAATTGAAATAGGTAGACCGAAGCCGGGCTCTGAGATCCACCAGAAGCTGTGAAAACTGAAGCTGGGCCAGTTCTTTATTTGATTTTGCAAAGGCAATCTCATTTTTCTTTTTCCCGCCCATATAGATCAGCTGGGTGATCTCTGCTCCTTTGGCATGGCCTATATCAAAGGCTTTTTTACCTTCAGGATTATATGCATTGATCTGCCCGCTCAGCTGTGGAAGTTCCCAAATCCTGGCCTGCAGGATATCTGCATCGGCCATATTGATGTTGTACTGTTCTGCAAGAAGCTGGAGATTGTTTTTCTGAAAAGCCTCTTCACAGTCCAGAAGCGACATTTGCTGTTGCGCTGCCATGAATGAGGAAATGGCAATAAACAGCCCTGCAATTTTGTTCATTCTATCTTTTTTATGATACAAAATTGCCCTTATACGATTAAAATGGCCTTAAAGAAGCCTTAAAAAAAAATTAAATTCAGATCAATAACATTGATAAATACTATGTTTATTATAAATTCAATTAAAAATTTACCATTATTAAATCATTAGACTGAAAATAAACAATTAAGAATATTAAAGTCTCAGATATGATTAAAACTGTTTATTAAATATGATGCTGAAATTATTGGTATGGTCTGCAGGAGAAGAATATCTGATTTCTGCATTGTGATATTCCAGAATTCTCTTGGCAATTCTAAGCCCGAGGCCCGAGCCTGAAATATTCTGAGAATTATTGCCTCTCATAAATGCTTCAAATAATTTGGTTTGTTCTTCTTCAGGAATAGTATTTCCGCGGGAAGTAACGTCAACCGTAAGTTTATCGTTTGTTTCCGTTATTAAAACATCTACTTCTGCATCGTCAGAATACACAGCTGCATTTTTAAAAAGATTAATAAAGACAATAACCAGCAAAGACTGAACACCACTTATCGTCAAAAGGCCATTTTCCGATGTATCTTCAGAGATCAGGAAATCAAGCTTCAAAGCCGGGTAGCTTTTTTCTACAGCTTCAAAGGCCTCAAATATAACTTCATCAATTCTCACTTCTTCATAAATACTCTGTATATTTTCTTTATCGAATTTTGTAAGCAGCAAAAGAGAATTGGTGAGATCGGAAAGCTGGTAAACATCTCTCTGGATCTGTTTTAAAGAAGCCAGTGTTTCCGGGGAATGTTCTCCGAACTTGATCAGGTTTTCCAGCTGAAACGCCATTCTCGTAATAGGAGTCCGGATCTCATGCGATGCACTGGCCGTAAAGTCTTTCTGCGACTGAAAAACATCATCGAGTCTTGCAATCATTGTATTAAAGGATTTGGCAAGAACGTTGATTTCATCATTAGACTCCTGAACCGGAATCTGCGTGGTAAGTTTATGGGCGGTAACTTCTGAAATTTCCTTATTCAGGTCTTCCAGCGGACGCAGAAACTGCCCCATGAAGTAGTAACTGAAAAATCCGATCAGAAGAGTACTCATTACATAGGCTGTGATCAAAAGGTATTTAAGATATTCCAGCTTGGATTTCCCGTTGGTGTCGAAAGCGCTGGTAAGAATGTAATAATTTTCCCCATTGATGTTACGAAGCGCTGCATAGATTTCAGGAACCGTTTTTTCCGTGTAAATAATTTTCTTTTCGTCAAGTTCTTTAAGAAGAGAATTGTCCCAGGTTACATTCCTGTCTTTGATTGTACTGTAGACAAGTTCTTTATCACTGTTAAAAATTAAAATCGTTTCGTTAAGCAGGATATTGTCTGAATTTTCATTAAAAAAGATGGGTGCTTCTTCTTCAAAATTTCTGGACTTTGAAATAAAATGTGATGTAAATTCAAGCCGCTGCCTGAATCTTTCTTTGAATTCATCTCTTCTGAAATCATTAAAAGACAGATAGATCACCGCCATCACCATTGCAAAAAGCAGGGAAAAAGCGATACTGATGGTTAATGCTATCTTTCTTTTTAAAGACATCTACAATGGGCTTAGGTAATATCCGAAACCGGAACGGGTATGGATCAGTTTAAGTTTAAAGTCTTTATCTATCTTTTTTCTCAAAAAATTGATGTAAACTTCTACTGTATTGGTATTCGTGTTAAAATTATGCTCCCACACATGCTCTGTAATCTGTTGTTTGGAAACAGTTCTGCCCTGTGCTTCGGCAAGGTAAACCAACAGTTGAAATTCTTTAAGGGTAAGCGCTATCTCATTGCCTGCCCGGTACACCTTCTGTTCAGTTTTGTTAATAATAAGATCGTCTACCCTTATGATATCCTGATCTGTAGTATCAGAAGGAGCTTTTCGTCTCAATAATGAATTCATCCTTAGCAATAGCTCTTCAAACTGAAAAGGTTTTACCAGGTAATCATCAGCAAGTCGTGTGAATGCATCTTTCTTATCAGAAATATCCCCGTAAGCCGAGATGATGATGATGGGTGTATTTTTATCGAAAGAGCGTATGGTCTGGCAGACATCGAGTCCGTTTATTTTGGGAACATTGATATCAAGCAGATACAGATCATAGGTATTGTTCTTAATCTGGCGGAGAAAGGTTTCACCGTCATAGATTTTATCACAGGTAAAACTGTTTGATTCCAGGAATCTGCAGAGTTCCGCGGAAAGAATAAGGTCGTCTTCCAATAAAAGAATATTCATTAAAATCTTATTTTATACGAATTTAACAAAATTTTCATGTTCCTACGCCATCTATTGGATGTAGATAACCAGATTTAATCAAATTTTAAGCTAAATTTTTACATTAAAAAAGGGATATATATTTTTTATCAACCTACTTATTATGATCTTTCTTGTGAGTTTTTTGACGCAAAATTTAATTGTAATAATTTACATTGAGGATGCAAAGAAATAATCAATCAAAGATTGATTTGACTAAGTAAGCGTATTAATCTACTATTTGGTTCTATATGCAGCAACAATGATTAATGTAAGTCTAATGCATTAGTATTATAATATCAAAAAATTTAATTTTGATTTCAGGGCAAAAAAAAATCCCGAAAAGAATCCGGGAAATCTGGAGAGCCAACTACGGGACTTGAACCCGTGACCTCTTCCTTACCAAGGAAGCACTCTACCGCTGAGCTAAGTCGGCATTGAACCAAAAAAATCACACTAATTAGCGTGATTTTCTTTGAGCGGAAGACGGGGGTCGAACCCGCGACATTCAGCTTGGAAGGCTGACGCTCTACCAACTGAGCTACTTCCGCAATTTTGTTTCCAAAATTATTGGTAAACGCTGTGCAAACTTAGGAAAATCCTTTTAAATCTGCAAGATTTTTTATAATATAAAATGTGGGGAGAGCAGGATTCGAACCTACGAAGCCGAAGCAACTGAGTTACAGTCAGTCCCATTTAGCCACTCTGGAATCTCCCCTCATGTTTATATTAAAATTGAGCCTCCAGAGGGATTCGAACCCACGACCCCGAGATTACAAATCACGTGCTCTGGCCAACTGAGCTATGGAGGCAATTTTAAAATGTAGACTGAAGGCTTTAGAGAGAATCTACTCTATGCTCTTCAGCAGTGAAAAAAAAATCACCCTCTAACAGAGTGATACTTTTTGAGCGGAAGACGGGGGTCGAACCCGCGACATTCAGCTTGGAAGGCTGACGCTCTACCAACTGAGCTACTTCCGCAATTTTGTTTCCAAAATTATTGGTAACGCTGTGCAAACTTAGGAAAAATCCTTTAGATACACAAATTTTTATCTAATATAAAATGTGGGGAGAGCAGGATTCGAACCTACGAAGCCGAAGCAACTGAGTTACAGTCAGTCCCATTTAGCCACTCTGGAATCTCCCCTCATGTTTATATTAAAAGAGCCTCCAGAGGGATTCGAACCCACGACCCCGAGATTACAAATCACGTGCTCTGGCCAACTGAGCTATGGAGGCAAATAAAAAAAGAATTCAAAAGATCGCTGTTCCCTTTTTGCGAGTGCAAATATAGAACGGATTTTTTGAATTCTCAAACTTTTCTATAATTTTTTTTAACTTTTTTTACTATGCCATTTCTTTTTTCTTGATTAATAGCTTTTTAGCAGTATCAACACACAGATCTAAACTTTCTTCAAAACTTTCAGATGTCTTTTTCACTACGATATCATCGCCTGGAACAGCTAAAATAAGTTCAGCAGTCTTGTTACTTTTATCCGAGTTATTTTCAACTTTTAAGAACACCTTACACTCATGAATTTTATCATAAAAGGTTTCCAGTTTACTTACTTTTTTGTCAATGTGTGATTCTAATGGTTCGTGTGGAGTTAAACCAATTGATTGAACTGTGATCTTCATAATTCTTCTTTTTTAGATGCTCGAGGGTGAGCCTGATTAAACACTTTTTTCAATTGTTCAATATTGGCATTCGTATAGACTTGAGTACTGGCAAGACTGGAATGCCCTAATATTTTTTTTACTTTGGAGATCTCCGCCCCATTATCCAAAACGTGTGTAGCAAAGCTATGACGAAGGATGTGAGGACTTCTTTTTTCTTTCGTTGTTACAAGACTAAGGTACTTATTAACTACCACATAAACAAATTTTTCATTGAGTTTTTTACCCTTTTTATTGACGAAAAAATATGATATATGTTCATGGTGGGGTTTCCTTATCTCCAAATAACTTCTTAACAAGTCCGAGAGGTCCGCAGAAACAGGAATGAAACGTTCTTTATTTCCTTTTCCTATTACTTTGAGTTCGTTTCCGTCTATATTAACATCGTCAAACATCAGGCCACAAAGCTCAGCTTTACGCATCCCCGTCTGATATAATACTTCAACGATACATCTTTCAAGAATATCATGAGTGTTTTCCAGGACACGATCATTAAGCATCTGCATTTCTTCCTGCGAGACAGGTATCTGTTTTTCAGCGTAAAACTTAAGGGAAGATACACTTTCTGCAGGGGAAACTTTGATCTCTCCTATTTTTAAAAGAAATAAATAAAAACTACGGAGTGACGATAATTTCCTGTTGATGCTTCTTTTTGAAATATGGTTTTCACTCAATTCAACAATAAAGTTCCTGATTACTTTTTTATCAGCTTTGGAAATATCTTCGGAAGCTTCTGTTTTAAGGCAGAAACGGGAAAAGTCTTCAAGATCTTTTCTGTAACTTGTAATCGTGTGAGGTGAATACCTCTTTTCGAACTGTAAATATTCTAAATACTTATCTAACATCACTAAGGTATAAAAACAAAAATTCACCTCTCAAATATACGTATTTAAGAAGTGAATTTAGTATGTGGTTAAGAAAAATCTTAAGCCTGCTCTTCCTTGCTAAGTCCTCTTTGTTTGTAAGCGGCCTTTAGTCTAGCTTGTCTTAAAGTTACAGAAGGCTTAATAAACTGCTGTCTAGCTCTTAATTGACGAACTGTACCCGTTTTATCAAATTTTCTTTTATATTTTTTTAAAGCTCTGTCGATGGATTCACCATCTTTTACTGGAATTATTAACATATTTTACATCTCATTTTGGATTGCAAAGTTAATAATTTTTCATTGATTGGCAAATTATAATCATTAAAAAATAATTTTGAGGTTATTATGTCCTACCATGCAATTACAAAAATAACAATCATAAGTACCATCCAATAATAAAAATCAATATTATTCAAGAAAATCAATACAAAATAATTAAAAACCCCATTACTTTTTTTTAAATAATTCTTTTAAATAATTTAGAGCCAATAAATTCCGGATAGGTTATCATTAAACTTAGAATGAGAAGTTATTTTTTTGATAATTACGGTTTCATATGAATGTAAAAAGCGTTCCAAAATACCATAACAGATTATTAAGAAGGAGTACACTTTAGTTGATGATTATGCAATATTTGCAGTTCAATTTTACGCCCTTACACATTGAGGGGACCCTTTTCATCTAAGTTCATAAGGCTTTTTTGAATTTTATTTATCCAACCTATTAAAAATCAAAAAATTACATAAACACTAACTAAATTTAAAAACTCATTTAAAGTTGACATTAAAGTTGATTTAAGGCCTGGATATCAATCTTAATTTTGATGGATCAACAATTTACCAGAATGAAAAAGATTCTTTTTATAGCTTTTCCTTCACTCTTATTTTCTCAGAATGTAGGAATCAACAACAATTCTCCAAGCGCTACTCTGGATATTATTTCATCAAATACTAATTCCGCCACCAAAGCGCTCAGGATTTCCAATTCCACGCCCACGGAGATCTTAACTGTTCAGAATGACGGCAATGTAGGCGTCAACAGTCCAACTTCCACCGCCAATACAGCACAGCTGAATGTGAATTCGGGAGCAGTTAGCAAATCTGTTTTAAAACTCAATAATCTAAGCAACACAAAGGATAAAAGCATATTGTCCGGCGTAAATTACAATCAATTCAGCAATTTGGTTGTTGACAATAACGGCAATGTTTTTAAGCAGTTCGACATAAAAACAACCAACACATCTGCCTCCACATTTGACGGAAGCTATACCGCCACAACAGCAAGCACTAGTTTAACCAATCTATCAGGTGGAAATATTATCCATTTTCAAATACTAACCCCTGATTTCAATCTGGGAACCGGTGATGTTTTATATGCTGACATTACATGGACCCGTAATGCAGGATTTGTTGTATCAAATTATGGGTATGACAGCTCCTCAGCTACAATAAACCCAATGACAGTCAATGGAGCGGGAACCAATACCCTGACATTTGATTTTGCCAATGGTGCGGATCTGGTATTTTCAGTAAGTTTAACGGGAAGTGTTGGCGCAGGGGTTAATATGGGATCTCTTAATTACAGTATCGGAGGAACCGGCGCCACTTCTGCACCATTTAATGTTTATTACAGCTTTAAATCCAGATAACAGCATGAAAACTATTTTTTTGGGAATGCTGATGTTCCCCGGCGGCTTTATTTTTGCGCAGACAGGAAATTTCGGCATCAATACGGACCAGCCTGTTGCCAAATTTGACATTGTATCGAAAGATAATTCCGGCTCCACTAAGGCTTTAAAGATTTCGAATTCAAATTTAAATGAAAAAATAACAGTTTTGAGTAACGGCAATATAGGCATCAATTCAGCCTCACCCGGTTCACAATTGAATATTGATCCGGGTTCAACCACAAAGTCTGCTTTAAAAATAAATACAATAAGCACCACAAACGGACGACAAAACGCAGATATTAACTATAATATTTTCTCACCTTTGGCTGCTGATGACAGCGGGAATGTATTTACTCAAACCGATATCAGATCCAATGACAATGCTATAACTTTTGACGGCTCTTATACTACCAGCGGTGCAACCAATAAAATTCTCTGTACTGTAAATTCAGGCAGCATTCTAGGATTTACTGTATACACCCCTTTTTTCCAGGGTCAAAACGGAGTTGGAGTAAGTAAATATGCGACCGTAACGTGGTCCAGAGGAAGCGGGTTTATTATAGGCGCCAAAGGACACGATTTTGGCAATAACAACGTAAACAATCTTACCCTTACAGGATCCGGCACTAATAAACTGACTTTTGATGTACAAAACGGAGACGATCTTATATTCGAAATAACAGGAGGAAATCTTGTATACAGGCAGGTTGACTCAAATACAGGAACAGGAAGAAGTGAACCATTCAATATTCTGAAAAGTTTCAGGTCAAAATAATACCGGATACATACAGGCTATGACTTTGATTCAAAAAAAGCAATAAGCATATTAAGTTTTTTTAAACAAAAAGCTCTATCTTTGCATTCACTTTTATTTACGGGGTTGACTGGTTTCGACAGCAAGATCAATGGGTAAGTAAGCATGCAGAGAACCGTAGCGCGATCTCTTTAATCCCTTGCTACAAAATTTTAACTGGCAACGAAGAGTTCGCTCTTGCAGCTTAATATCGAAGTATAGTAGATCAAGCGTTTTCCTGAAGATAGTAAGGAAGCAAGATACTCCACAAATGCTCTGTTCTGCGGCGTTTGATCCTGGGGTATAGGAATGCGGAAATAAGGTTTTAGATGCTTTGGCTAAAACACGAAAATTTCAGAAGATAAGCTGGAAGTTGGGTGTCTGCTCTCTGCTTTCAGTCGAAAACCAATAGTAGAATAAGCATGTAGAAGGCTTATGTATTGCTTGTTTGGACGAGGGTTCGAATCCCTCCAACTCCACTTTTTAAGCTGAAGAGAATTTGTAAATTATTGAATTTTAAATAATTACATTTTCTCTTTTTTGTTTTTGTACCCAAAATTGTACCCGAATTTTTGAAATGTACTTTTTTAAATCTGTTTGAACTTAATTAAACCTATTTGAATTTTAAAACATACAAAGGGTTTATAATATTACAAATATACTATGATTTAAAATAATGTCCGTTACTTTCAAAATAATCAAACATAATGCTCCGTGCTGTTGCTTCCCAATCAATGGCAACCCAATTTGGAATGTTAAACGTGTCATCTTCATATAGCCATTGTACGAAATCTTCATCACTCGAAAATTCGCCGTAATAAAAATTGTTTACATATTCATATAGACTTTGGAAGTCCATTCTTCCTAAACAATCCAAACACGCTTCGTAAACCTCTACATCATGCCCTGAATCATTAATTTGTTCAAGTACATTGTATATATCTTTTGATATATGGCACTCGCTCAATAATCCTAGTTTTTCCAGAATCGGACATTCATAGTCCTGAAACATAAATTCGGGGTCGGCTTCATCAGAATGAAGTTCATACATTACTTCCTGTAATTCATTAAAATCAGAATAGTCAGAAAGGTTTAACCATTTACCGTAAAGGCTTCCATTGTTATACTTGGCATACGTGCCACAATAGATACTGGCAGTATCAAGACAATTTCTTAAATTTGTCATGTTGATAAGTTTTAAGTACGATTTAAAATTTATTGATTCGCCTAGTAGTACGCCAATACTTCTAGGCATTTTTATTTATTGTATTAAACCTTGTACACATAGAAACAAGGTTTTCTTTCAGAAACTAGTGTGTAAAAAAGTAGTATAAATATACGTCAAAAAACTGATAAACACAAGTATTACAAGCATTTCGAACCAAAAACATTAACATAGATCAAACCTTTTACGAGAAAAACAATCGTCAAAAAACAAAGATATCGTGCAGGGGGTATAATAAAAAAAACACTTGATGGGGGTATTGAATCAATATAGTAGATACACCTTCGATACATATTTAAAAGTTTTTTATTATGGCTTATTTTACAAACTTTACAGGTATTGGGGTAAATGGGGGTATATATATTTATCTAAACTCATATGTAGTTTATTTTTAATTTCAAAAACACAATATTATCGACATCAAATATTCAACACTCAACACAGATTGTTAATAATTATAAAGTTTTGTATATTGCTTTAAACTAAAACTTTGAATTAATGTCAAATTATGATTTAAATATCTTTTCCCCTAGTGAATTTGAAGAATTTTGCAGAGATTATAATACTCCCCATCCTTAGGACAGTATTTAACAAAATTTAAGATATTTTTTTTCAATTTTTGGGCTAAAATTGTTAATAACTTTTTGGCCCT
>NZ_JACHLC010000009.1 GCF_014207845.1 Chryseobacterium shigense | reverse complement strand
AAGGGCCAAAAAGTTATTAACAATTTTAGCCCAAAAATTGAAAAAAAATATCTTAAATTTTGTTAAATACTGTCCTAAGGATGGGGAGTATTATAGTATATCAAAGAAATTTGAATCAGAGTTTGGGTCTGATTTTAAAGGAATAAGTATTTTGTTTTTAGAAGGTATTTTTAATCTTAATAAGGGAGACATACCATATAAAGAATTGAATTTGATTGAAACTGATTTTTTTATAAAGAATTATCCTCGAACAGTTGAACTTGAATTGGAAAGAATGAATCATCTTTCTTCTTTTTTTGAAAGATGTGTAATCTATGATGGGGGATCAAGAACTTTTGAGCCGAGTTTATATTTAAAAAACCTAACAAATTATTGGATGAATTTATATGAATTATCAAGTTCTATAGATATTGACAATTTCCTACAAAATAGAACAGATTTATTTAATGAAGCTACCCTTCAAAATAACGATTATCTATACTCCCAAATATTTTAAGACTTCCCATTTGGACGAAACTATTAAGTTGGTGCTTACACAGATGAAGAAGCTCAAGTTTTTGAGGGTGAAGTAAGAAACTTCCCTACTTTTTTAAACTTTCTTCCTTTCTGATATTTGTATAATCTGATTTATTACCTCCATGAAATAATACAAAAAGACCTAATGAAACTGACGCAATAACAATTATTATAACCATTTTTTTTATAACTGTGAAATCGTTATAATTCTTAATAAAATCTCTAATAATACTATTTTCTAAGCATAGATCTAAAATTAATAACAAAACTACCGTGAAACAAAGATACTTTTGATTTAAATCTGATTTTATATCATCTTTGTAATCCTTAACATAGCTATACATCGTTGGATTGTTGGTTTTTACTGCTGTGTTAAGTAATTCAGATGGTGTATAATAATTCCTGCTTATTTCGTAATCGTTATAGCTATCCTTATTGTTTTTTGGAACAAGTATCCAAATGAACTGAAGAACACGATAAATGATTATAGAAGTAAGGATAAACGTAGTCTGAACCATAAAAATCAATAAAGCTTCGCTAATCTTTAAATCAGAAAATATTTCACTATAAGTTTTATCTATAAAAAACAATCCTACAATATCCGCTGTTAATAACCAACTTGTCAGTATTAATAACCAATAAAAAAGTTTACTAAAATCTTCAAAATATTTGTACAGAGAATTCATATAAATTTATATTAGAAAAAAAATAGAAATTATTATTAATGTTTCACTTTGACTACTTAAATTATTTCTTTATCATATAATATTTTACATTTCTATTATAGTTTTGAGACAGATTTTTGTTTATTGTTTTTCACAACTATTTATTCATTAAAAATAAACTCCTTGTCGAATATTAGAAATTAAGAATACTTATCAACATTTGTTATATACTAGTTAGTGATTTAAAAAATCTTATTTGAAATCAAATATACTGAATTTTGAAATTTTTACAACTTGTAAGTAAAAAATTATAACTCCAAAGTGTGAATCAATTTGCGCCTATTTCAAACCTATTAATTACATCAATCCCACTTTAATAAAAGAATATTTCATTTTCAAAGAGCCATTCTTCATTTCATTATTTTATATCATCAAATAAACAAATAAATTTTATTTAAAATTTACACTAACTACAAATTATTTTTTTCAAAAAAATCAATATCTAACATTTTTTGGCCTTTCTTTAGTGAAATTTTATTAAATTTAACATTTAATTCGTTTTAATGATAAAGACTGAATTTGGAACATTTGATGGAGATAAATGGGAATCTATAAGTCAAATATGTTTTAAACAAAATTTTAGAGAAGAAGGATATCAGGAAGTAAAAGCTACTCCAGGAGATTATGGCATTGAAGGTTTTACAAGAACTGGAAAAGTTTTTCAATGTTATTGTCCTGACGAATTATATTCAAATTCTGAATTATATATAAAACATAGAGACAAGATTACTACTGACTTAAATAAACTCAAAACTTATGAAAGTCAATTAAAGAAATTTTTAGGAGAAACAAAGATCAATAAATGGTATTTTGTCACTCCAATTTATGGAAAAAATGATATTGTTTCTCATTGCACTTCTAAACGTGATGAAGTTAAGTCTTGGGGGTTATCAATTGTCGATAATGATAATTTTGAAGTAATTTTTGAAGATATTAATTTTCTACATCCACATTTAGCACTCGCTTTAGATGCCACCAATCAAAAAATAAACTTATCTCCAAATCAATCTGTAACAGAAACAGATAAATTGAAGTGGAAAGGCAAGCAGATTTCACTGGTTAAAAATGCTCAAAGAAAGCATTCTTTAAGGTTTGATGGCACAACACCTGATGTTGATAAGAAAGTTGATAGATTGACAGAATTGACAATAGCTTCTTTCTTGGAAGGAAATATATTATTGAGGATTTGGCAAAATGAATATCCCACTGAGTATGAAAAATTTTTATCTATTGTAAGTTTGATTGAAAATGAAGTTATTGAAAAATGTATGTTTCCTACACAAGATAAAAATGAATTATATTTTAGTTTTAAGAGTTTGGTAGAAGAAAAATTAAATGTAGCTTTTCCAAAATTAGAACAAGAGATGATTATGAATCTAACAAATCAGGTACTTGCAGATTGGATTTTGCGATGTCCAATAAATTTTGAGTAAGATGAAAAAAAATGGAATAAAAGATATAACATTTTCTAAAAAGCCTATTTCAATTCCTGCTGATTATAGACCTATGTATAAAATAGCTCAAATAGTAATGATTTTGTCAGTTACTTGTATAGGTAATAAATGCAGTTTATTAAAGTTACATTTATTGAGTTGGGCTTTAAAAGATGATGAAAATAAAGTTAAGGTTTTAGAACTAATAAAAAACAACTATGATCCAGATATTGCAGTTTGGGGAATTGAACCAGCACTCAATAGAGCCCTTTTATTTTGTGTAGCTGAGTGTATTTGCATTATAGAACATGGGAAATATTTATTAACAAAAAAAGGAGAAGAATTTTTTCAATTAATTGTTAAAGCTGATGTTTTTAAAGAAGAGTTTATATTTTTAAATTTTATAGGTAAACGAAAAATAACAGATAATAGAATAGAATCTATTTCAAATAAATGGTCATTATTCAATGTTAAAAATTAATAAAATAAAATTTGAAGTAAATACAAGCTCAGGATTGTATGGATCAAAATACGAATTCAGCAATGGTCTAAACATTATTAGAGCTGACAATACTAGCGGTAAAAGTAGTCTTTTTCAAGCAATTACTTATTGCTTAGGATTTGAAGAAATCATTGGTGGCAGAAATGAAAAAACCATGCAATCTGTTTTTAGAGACCAAGTTGAATATCCAAAAGATTCCTTTCACAAAGTTATTCAATCTTTTGTTTATTTAGAAATTGAAAATAGCGAAAAAGAGATCATTACAATTAAAAGAAGTGTGATTAGTAATTCTGATAGAAAACCTCAGTTAGTAGATGTTTATTTTGGGAAATTAATTGATGATTCGGAAAATATTATTCCTGAATCTAAGCCTATGTACATCCATGACAAAGGAGGCGCTACCGATGAAATATATGGTTTCCATCTCTTTTTGGAAAATTTTTTAAACTGGAGTTTGCCCAATGTTTTAACAAACTCTGGAGATTCAAAAAAATTATATATTCAACAAGTTGCTTCATCATTCATGATAGAGCAAAAATCAGGTTGGTCAGATTTCTTTGCTACAATGCCACATTTTAGCTTAAGTAATAAAGAAGCTAGAGCAATTGAGTTTCTATTGAACCTTGATGTTACCGAGAACAAGAAAAGAAAGCAACAAATAACATTTAATAAAAGAATAATTGAAGATAAGTGGTCAACTTTAAATAATCAATTTATTAGACTGGCAGAAAAAGGAGGTGGTAGAATTAGTGGCATTGAACAAAAACCTGTTATTATCAATGACTATAGTAGATTGAATATTTTACTAACTAAAGATGAAGGAGAACACACAATTTCTGATTATATTGATTTGCAGGTTGATGAGTTAAATAATTTACAAACTAAATCCGTGTTTTCAGTTGGTCAAAATATTTCAAATGATGAAGACCAGCTCGAAAAATTGAATAATTTCATCAATAAGCTATCTATAAATTATGAATTACTATCAACGGAATTAAGTTTTGATATAGACCGATTAAGCAGTTATAGATCGCAATTATCATTATTAAAAAGTGATTTGAGAAAAAACAAGGGAGCTTTAAAGGTAAAAAATTTAGGTGCTGATTTCAATTTAAAAACTTCTACTGAAATATGCCCAACATGCAACCAAGAAATTAATGATTCTCTATTGCCTTTGGAGGTTGAGCAAATTCCAATGCGTCTAGAAGATAATATTGATTTTATTGATGCTCAGATTAAAATGATTAGTGTCTATATTGAAGGGCAGGAAAAAACTATAAATGAAAAAGAAAAAAGAATAGATTTTTTCAAAACAAAATTATCCGAAGCAAGAACCAATGTCAGGCTAATAAAAAAAGAACTAGTTTCTGATGAAAGACTTCCCTCTATTATTGAAATTGAAAATAGATTAAATCTTAAAAAAAGAATAGAATTTTATAATAAATTCCTTGAGGATTTCAACGAATTGGTTAGCCAATTAAAAGAGCTCTCAAAACAATGGGAAAAAATTATTAGTGATGAAAGTAATTTACCAACCAACTTTTTTTCAATTAATGATAATGAAAAATTACAGTTTTTGGAGCTGAAATTTAAAGCACTTCTAAAAGAATTCAATTACACAAGTCAGCAAAGTGAATTTATTAAAATTTCAAGAGAGAATTATTTACCCGTTATAAGTAAGCCTTTTGGAGAAGAAACAAAAGATTATAATATACGATTTGACTCGTCAGGAAGTGATTTCATTAGATGTATTTGGGCTTATACATTTAGCTTACTTGATACTTCAATTAAGTTTGATGGAAATCATCCTAGACTTATTATGATGGACGAACCCAAACAACAAGATGCTGCAATTGAGAATTTTCATAGTTTCTTAAAAACAATTTCAAAACATAAAGAGTCTCAAATTTTAATTTTTGCTTCCTTTGAAAACTCCGACGAAGCTTTTAATACAGCAACAAAAGGAGTAGATTTTAATTTGATTTATATTGAAGACAAATTAATAAAGCCTATTACTTAGACTACTCTATATTAACAATTTGTAAGTAAAATAATCATTAAAAATATAATAACCTATAGTGGGGATCGAATCACTTCTTCTTAATCCCTTTCTAATAAAGGAATTTTTCATTTTTATTAGGGAACTTTTATACGATTTTACCCCTTTCGGTTCGATATTGAACGAAAAAAATACACTAAAAAAATCAGCAATATCGAACCGCTTTTTTGCGATTTATTAATTTTTGTAAGTGTTTGAAATCTAAACAAATATAAGGTTTATTTAAAGAGAAATCCCGCTTAAAAAAGCGGGATGACCTATGATGGGTGAATGATGGGTCTCGAACCCACGACCTTCGGAACCACAATCCGACGCTCTAACCAACTGAGCTACAATCACCGTTTTGTGAGTGCAAATATAGAGAAGATTTTTTAATTACCAAACTATTCCGTCAAAATTTTTCATCGCAATCAACTTCTCAGACGTAAATCCCTCAGCGTAAGTCACTCCCGATAACCTTCCCAAATCCTGTGCCCGGTAAGTCAGACTCTCAAAAAAATCTTTTGTTGCGATAGGAGTAACGGGCTCGTTAGATGTTGGGTCATAGAACTGTGTTTTGAAAGCCATACAAGCCTCAATCTTCTTATCAAGATGTTCTGATATATCGATAACAAATTCCGGTTTGATATCTTTCCACTGGATATAATGAAAAATTTGCTTTGGTCGCCACACTTCCTGGTTTTCTCCTTCCAAAACAGTTACAATTTTTCTCAGTCCGGACAAAAAGCACGCATCTGATACTAATTTTGCGCCTTTTGCATGATCCGGATGTCTATCATCAATTGCATTGGCTAAGACAATTTCAGGCCGGTATTTGCGGATCATTTTTACGATCTCTATCTGGTATTCTTCTGAATTCACTAAAAAACCGTCTTTCATTCCCAGATTTTCCCTTGCAGAAACTCCCAGAATCTTTGCTGCTTCACCCGCTTCCACTTTTCTTGTTTCATCAGTTCCCCTGGTTCCAAGCTCTCCTTTTGTGAGATCTACAATAACGCATGTTTTACCTTCCGAAATCATTTTGGCAATAGTTCCGCCACATCCCAGCTCTACATCATCAGGGTGGGCTCCAAAAGCAAGTATATCTGTTTTCATATTTTCAAAGATAAGATTTAAAATAAAAACTTCCCAAACATTGAGAATGGGAAGTTTTTATATCTGTAATTTAAATTTTAAATTACTTGTTGATTTCTTTATTTAATTTTACAGCATCCTGATAAGTAGGGTCAAGCTGTAAAGATTTAGCTATATAATCTTTGGCTTTAGCTACATCAGTATCTTTATTCATATACGCTACTGCGAAGTAAGCATACGCTAAAGTCTGTTTGTTAGCTTCCTGATCAGCTGGTTTTACCGTGCTGATGAATTTTTCATACGCCAATTTTGCCGCATCATTATTTCCTGCCTGCTGATAAGAATATCCCTGGCTGTAATAAGCCGGAGCCCAATCAGGAAGAAGAGCACTCATTTTCTGCCAAGTAAGTACAGCACCGTTCCAGTTTTTAGCATCTTGGTAAGCGGTTGCCAATTTAAACAGAGAGTCTGAATCTTCTTTATTAGCAGCAACTTTCTTTTTCAATGCTTCAATTTCAGGAGTAGTAGGTCCTTTGTCTGCCTCAGTTTGAGAAGCACCACCACCTGCAATATTAGCAAGTTCTATATCCCACTTCATTGTTTCATCCTTAGCTGCTTTAGCAATAGCAACTTTCTGCTGTGCTTCTGTATTTAAAGCCGCTTTCTTAGCTGCATCAGTTTCAGTTTTGGCTAAACCTGCTGCAATAAGTCCCTGAAGACCCTGATCAGCCGGCTGGATTCTTGTTTTTTCAGCCTGAGATACGAAAGTATCCATATTCTGTTTTGCTTCAGCATAGTTTCCGTCTGCATAAGACTGATAAGCTCTTAATTTAAACTTGATAGGATCATCAATTTTATCAAAGATTTTATCTAATACTGTTTTAGAGTTTGCGTAATCTTCATTAGTGAAATATAGTTTAGCAATTTCTAACTGAGTATATGGATCTTCGTCAGCATATTTTGTATAGTTGATAAGATCCTGTGTAGCTTTTGCGTTCTGCTGATATCTGATATCGTAAGAAGCTAAAGCCTTATATGCAGGTGCATACGTTGCATCTACACCAATTGCTTTATCAATACTTTGTTTAGCCTGCTGCCATTGTTGTGCTGCCATCCATAAAGTAGCCATTCTTGTATAAACAGATGCTTTATTCTTAGCTAATGGAAGTGCTTTATCATAAGCAGACATAGCCTCACCAGGCGCTCTTTTTAATCTGTAAGCATCTCCAAGTGTATAATAATAGTGAGCAGGAACTCCTTTTTTCTCAGCTTTCTCAATAGCTTTTGTTAAAAACTGGATAGCTGCGTCCGGAGCACTGTTTTTCTCAAATAAAGTTAAAGCTTCAGCTCCTCTGAATAGTACTTCAGCATCTTTTTCCTTAGAATCTGCAACAATTTTCTGAATTTCAGCAATTGCGCTTTTATCTCCTTTACCTAATTTTACAGTAGCCAATCCTATTTTGTTAAGATAGCTTTTATTGTCAACAGCCAAACCTTTGTTAAAACTTTCTGTAGCTTTAGCATAATCAGGTTCACCTTGTTTCAGGTAAGTATTTCCTAAATAGAAGTAATTTTCTGCTGTAGGCGCTTTGGCAATCATTTCCGTAAAATTGGTTTTAGCCTGTGCGTACTTATCACTGTCTATACTGTTGATACCGTCCTGCAACGTCTGTGCAGTAGCTAAACCGGAAAAAAATACTACGGCTGCTCCAAAAGCAATTTTCTTTACATTCATAATCATTATATCTTTCATTTTATATTTTTCTGTATTTTGAGTTATATGTTCCACAATTTTTGGACCAAAATATATTTTTTAAAGGGGTATGTATTATTTTAATATTTTTTAACGCATTTGTACTTCCCTTTTATATATATTATAGGGCTGTAAACCTTCTTTCTGCACGATCATCTGACCTAGCTGCGTACATGAATACCTGATAAATCCGTTAGCAATATTAAAGTTTCCTTCATTGGTTAAAAAATAAAGAACGCGGGTAAAAGGATAGGTCATTTCACGAAGATTAGTATTATCAACCGTATAGATTTTTCCTTCATTTTCTATCGGAAGAATCTTCACCATATCTCTTAGCTTCTCGGAAGTCTTATCATAAGGGCGACTGAATGTATTAAGGCCGATAACGCCTATTTTATCAGGATATTTCCCTAGTTCTTCAATAATGTTCTGGTTTCCTGGAATGATAGAAAATTTCAGGTCTTTAGGCTGTTTTTTCAATTTCTGGGCAACAAAATTAAGGTTGCTAGAGTTTGTTCCGTCAAAAATAAAATTCTTGGCATCGGATTCTAATCCATTTTTAATTTCATCCATTGAAATACTCTGCTTCGGGGAATCTTTTGGAACGACAAATACTACTGCGTCTGCGGCAAATTTAGCGGGAAGAAACTTCAGGTCTACCTGCTCTTCATAAGCTTTTTTCTCTTCCGGAGTGAGATCTCTGGACATAACTGTTATTCTTGCCTTGTCTTTCAACAGGTCAAGGAAAGCCAGGTCTTCTTTCTTGGTTACTATTTTGATGTGGGTTTCCGGGTAATTGATCATATATCCGTCCGCCAATGCTTCGGTAACACTTTTAAAAGACTCATCAGTAAGTATGGTAAGATCTCCTTTGTGATAAGAGGGAGATTTATCTTCTTTTTTGCAGCTTACAGCAATGATGCTCACCAGGGAAAGCAACGTAATCTTCAAACTATTTCTCATCCCTTGAATCTTTAATTCTTGAAATTGCTCTATAGATTCTAAATATTCCATAAAGAATAAGCACTGCACCCATCGCATAAGCAATGACAGGCTCCAAAACCGTAAAGAAAAATTTGTAGATAATAACTACAACTCCCAATACGATATAAAATAATCCTGTAACTAAGGATAACCAATTGAACATCATGTAACAAAAATACCAAAAAAAATAAAAAAGAGAAGCATATGCTTCTCTTTTTTATTTATATGTTGAATAATAAGTCTTATTCAAAGTTCATCGTAAATGGTACGCTATAGTAAGATCTAACGCTCTCCCCGTTTCTCTTCGCAGGAGTCCATTTTTTAAGTTTCTTAACTACACGAATTGCTTCATTGTTGAAGTCGCTATTTGGAGATTTCTCTTCAATAGTAACTGCTGAAACAGTTCCATCTTTTTCTACAACGAACTTAAGCTTGGCTTTAAGTGTACCTTCACCTCCTTCCATTAAAGAAGTATCAAAGTTTTCCCCAAGGAACTTTCTCAATGCTCCCATACCTCCAGGATATTCTGCAGACTGGTCTACATCTTTGTAGATCTCATTAGGGTTATTTGTTTTTACTTCCGCAGTACTGGCTTTAGTTCCAGTAGACGGTGGTGGTGGCGGTGGTGTATAAGCCGGAGCTTTCACCCCTTCCTGATTATTTAACCCGGTCGTTGTTTCTAACTGCTTAGAAATTGGCGGCGGCGGAGTTTCAATCTTAGGAGCTTTTACAGGCTCAGGAACTACGTTCTGAATCACCTCAATTTTTTCCTCTTCTTTCGGAGGAGGTGGTGGAGGTGGTTCTTCTTCTTTTGGTTGCTCAATGATTGGCTCATCTTCAATAATGTTTACCAAATCTGCCTTCACTTCTTGCTTAGGCGGTTCAGTAAGTCTCTTAATGGTAAGATAAATAAAAGGAGACAAAGCCGCAACCAGGAATAATGCCGTTCCAACAATAAAAGATTTTGTCAGAAGTCTTGGATACTGATGTCTCAGATCATAGGCACCATATTCCTTGTTTCTATTTTCAAATACAATCTCATCTAAAGTAAGATTCTGATTGTATACATTTTCATCTGCCATAGATATACAATTTTATGGTTAAATTACTTTGTAGCTGGTGCAGCCGCAGCTCCATTATTCCCAACTTTTCTATCATAAATAACCTTTTCCCAAGGCTTCACATCGGTTACCCCGTACTGTTCGCTTTTGGTAATGGCCATTTCATCAAGAATATCTACAAAGTTTTTATATACAGCATCGTCAGTCGGCTTGATAATAACAGTAAATTTTGTTTTGTCAGCTGCGCCTGCTCTTGCTTTCTCAATTATTTTTCTAATTCCTTCTCTATCGTAAGTGGTTTCATTAAGATTCTGATCAGTTAAAGATGTAGGATCCTGCTGATGCCAAAATATCTTATTGTCTTTACCCAATAATAAGGAAATTGAGTTAGAAAGTTTAATTTCTGTTGGAGGTGGTTTCGGCTGGTCCTTTTTAGGTTTTGCCGGAAGTCCCAAATCCATTACATTCGGTTTAGAGAATGTGGTTGTGAACATAAAGAAGGTAATCAATAGAAAACCCAAGTCCACCATCGGAGTCATATCTACTCTGGTATTCTGCTTCTTGGAACGGACTTTGCCGCCCTTGCCGCCTTTTTCCTGTACTTGTACTTCTGCCATTTCTAAATGATATTATTATGGTTTACCTTCTTGTGATGTAATCAACCAGAATTTAAGAAAATCAATATCTCTTAAACCTTCAAATAGGCTTTTAACTTTTGGATACTGAGTGGTAACGTCTCCTTTGATTGCTAATTTGTAATCAGGATTTACGCTCAAACTCTGCTGTACCCAGTCTACTAACTGCTTATTTGTGCTATCCATAGGAATCCCTGTAGGACTCTTGAAACTCTTCTGATCCTCATCTGACAAATCGAGATAGCTTTTAAGTTGGCTCATAGGAACCCCAATTGCTTGTACTTTCTGAAATGCAGCTTTTTGCTGGTTGCTAAAAGTCATATTATACTTTTGCCCCATTTTGTCTAAAAGCTGTAATCTCTCTGATGCATTGTCTACCGGCTGGAAATAGAACTTTCCTTCAGGAGTCGCGTTGATGGTCATCAAACTTGCATCAGGAAGTAACTTCTCTGATATTGAAGATGGCGGTTTAATCTGCTCCACGTCAGGTTTTTTAAACTGAGTGGTCAAGATAAAGAACGTAAGTAGCAGGAAAGCAACGTCACACATTGCCGTCATATCCGTCACTACTCCATGTCTTTTTGGTTTGACTCTCGCCATTGTTTTGAATTATTTAAATATTAAACTTCTTTTAATTGAATGCAAATTCCTTGCTAAAATTCTTAGTTGAATTCAGCGAAAGACTGCTGGATGCTCATAGCGATCTCATCGATCTTATAAGTTAATCCGTCAATTTTAGATGTAAAGAAGTTATAAAGGATAATCGCGATAGCTGAAGTACCAATACCTAACGCCGTGTTGATCAAGGCTTCAGAGATACCTGTAGAAAGTGCAGCAGCATCTGGAGTACCACCACCTGAACCTAATGCGAAGAATGCTTTGATCATCCCGATTACAGTTCCTAAAAGTGCGATTAGCGTTGCTACAGTACCTAATGTAGAAAGAATCATCATGTTCTTTTCAAGCATTGGCATTTCAAGAGTTGTAGCTTCTTCGATAGCTTTATTAAGCGCTACCATTTTCTGCTCTTTATTTAAAGTAGTATCATGAGAAAGTGCTTTGTAAGTAGTAAGACCTTCTTTCACTACGTTACCTACAGATCCTTGCTGTCTGTCACACTCTTCTAAAGCTTCATCAATTTTGTTTTGATTCAGTAAGCTTCTTACCTGTACTACGAAGTTGTCTAAGTTTCCTTTTCCGGCAGCTTTACCTAGTACGAAATATCTTTCAAAAGAGAAAACGATTACAGTGATCATGAAAGTAATCAAGATTGGTACGATAACCCCTCCTTTGTAGATAATACCTAAAAACGATTCCGGGTGAATGTCTTTTCCTTCAACACTTGAGAAAGCCACAGACCCACTACCTAGTTTTTCTGCATCTTTAAAGTTTCCTGGGTTACCAAGAACGAATAAATAAATACAAACTCCTATAACGAAAAGAATAGGAATAATAACAGCCGGGTTTAAACCTCCTGCTTTTCTAGCAACTACTTGCTCATCATTTTTTGAAACATTCATTTCCATATTTAACTAAATTATATTGTTTTAAAATTTTACAAGGTGTAAATTAAAGGCAAAATTAATTAAAATGCAATAGTCTTAAATAAACATTTTGCATTTTTCTGATAAAGAAATTTTAATACGATTTCGATATAATAATTATTTTTAGATATTTTATTTATTTTTCCCAAATTTAACATTTGAGTTAGAAACTTAAAAAAATAAAACCCTCATTTTTTTTAATTTCCCAATGTTAATTTTTTTTTAAATTACGATATTCACAATACGGTGATGCACTACGATGATTTTTTTAGGGGTCTTCCCTTCTAAAACCGATTGTACTTTTTCATCGGAAATCACCAAATCTTCCACTTCTTTGGCTGATAACTGAGCGGAAAGTGAAATCTTGAACTTCATTTTACCGTTTACACTTACCGGATATTCAATTTCATCTTCTACCAGGTATTCCTCGTTCAATACAGGGAATTTCTCAAATTCAACAGATTCATTATGCCCCAGTAAACTCCAAAGTTCTTCGCAGATGTGTGGCGCATAGGGAGAGATGATAACGGCTAACGGTTCCAAAATATTGCGTTTGTTGCATTTTATTTTCTGCAGCTCGTTCACGGCGATCATAAATGAAGATACAGAGGTATTGAACGAGAAGTTTTCAATATCATAAACCACCTTCTTTATTAAGGTATGCAAAACTTTGTATTCTGCTTTTGTTGGCTCTTCATCGGAAACCTCGAAAGTATCTCCGTTGAAATACAGGTTCCAGAATTTCTTAAGGAATCCATATACTCCGCTAAGTCCTTGTGTATTCCACGGCTTTGACTGCTCCAAAGGTCCTAAGAACATTTCATACAGTCTTAACCCGTCTGCTCCGTATTCTTCACAGATATCGTCAGGGTTTACCACATTGTATTTGGACTTGGACATTTTCTCTACTTCACGGTCTGTAATGTACTTTCCATCTTCCAGAATAAATTCGGCATTGGCATAATCCGGTCTCCAGGCTTTGAAGGCCTCAGTATCCAATTCATCAGAAGTTCCTTTTAATAAGGATACGTCTACATGAATCTTCTGGGTTTGATAATCACCTGCAAGATTTTTGGAGACATATTGGTTGGTTCCATCAATTCTGTACACAAATGCACTCATCCCCAAAATCATTCCCTGATTGATCAATTTCTGGAAAGGCTCATCATTATTAATATATCCTCTGTCTTTTAAGAACATGTTCCAGAAACGGGAATATAATAAGTGACCGGTTGCGTGCTCGCTTCCTCCGATGTATAAATCTACCTGCCCCCAATAATCTGCAAGTTCTTTTTTAACAAAAACTTCCTGATCATTCGGATCCATATATCTTAAGAAATACCATGAGCTTCCTGCCCATCCCGGCATGGTGGATAATTCTAACGGGAATATGGTTTTATCATCAACCCAATCGGTAGAAACAACTTTTTGGCTGGCTTCATCCCAGGCAAATACCTTTGCATTTCCTAATGGCGGGTCTCCGTCTTCGGTAGGAAGATACTTTTCAACTTCAGGAAGCTCCAGCGGCAAAGCGGAAACCGGAAGCGTATAAGGCATTCCTTCCTTATAATATATAGGAACCGGCTCACCCCAGTAACGCTGTCTGGAGAAAATGGCATCACGCTGTCTGTAGTTCGTGGTTCCGTGGCCAATCCCTTTATTTTCGATTTCAGAAATTATTTTTGATTTGGCATCATTATAATTCAATCCGTTTAAGAAATCAGAGTTCACACAAACTGAATCTTTAGAATCGAAAGATTTTTCCTGAACATCTTCATCGGTATCTACTACCTTTTTAATATCAAGGTTAAATTTCCTGGCAAATCTGTGATCACGTTCATCATGTGCAGGAACGGCCATTACAGCACCTGTTCCATATCCCATCAATACATAATCTGAAATATAGATTGGCATTTTCTCGCCACTGAAAGGATTGATTGCATAACTTCCCGTAAAGGCTCCGCTCACATTTTTCACGTCAGACATCCTGTCTCTTTCCGTTTTCTTGGAAGTTTCTTCAATATAAGAATCTACTTCTGCTTTCTGAGCTTCCGTAGTAATGGTATCCACTAAAGGATTTTCAGGGGCCAATACCATAAATGTTGCTCCGAAAATAGTATCAGGTCTGGTGGTGAATACTTCAATAGTTTCATCATGTCCTTCTACCTTAAACTGAACCTGTGCTCCCTGGGATTTCCCGATCCAGTATTCCTGGGAATCTTTAAGGGGCTGCGGCCAGTCTAATGTATTTAATCCCTGTAATAATCTTTCAGAGTAAGCAGAAATCCTCATGCTCCACTGCATCATTTTCTTCTGGAATACAGGGAATCCTCCTCTCTCTGATTTTCCGTCTTTTACCTCATCATTGGCCAGTACGGTTCCCAAAGCCGGGCACCAGTTTACTGTAGTTTCTGCTCTGTAAGCCAGACGGTAATTTAATAGGATATCTTCTTTATCAAGGTCAGAAGACTCTTTCCATTCTTCTGCCGTGAAATTTAATTCGTCATTCTGATTGGCATTCAATCCTTCGGTTCCTTTTTCTTCAAAATGCTGAATTAAGGTATTGACAGGTTCTGCCTTATCTGTATTTTTATTGTACCATGAATGATACAGTTCGATAAAGATCCACTGCGTCCATTTATAATAGGATGCGTCTGAAGTTCTCACTTCCCTGCTCCAGTCGAATGAAAAACCGATCTTTTTCAGCTGCTCTTCATACCTGTTGATATTTTCCTCGGTTGTTATTGCAGGATGCTGCCCCGTCTGGATTGCATACTGTTCAGCAGGAAGACCAAAACTGTCATATCCTACCGGATGAAGAACATTAAATCCCTGGTGTCTTTTATATCTTGCATAAATATCCGATGCAATATATCCCAGCGGATGTCCTACGTGAAGCCCTGCTCCGGATGGATACGGAAACATATCGAGGACATAAAATTTAGGTTTATCTGTGTTATTGGAGGTTTTATAGGTCTGATTGTCCTCCCAGTACTTCTGCCACTTTTTTTCTATCTGCTGATGATCGTAAAACACTTTTATAATAGATGTTAGATGTTAGACTTTAGATTTTAGAGCTAATTTTTCCATTAATTCCAAATCAAGATTCACAAAAATAATGATTTTAAAAGAAATGTAAATTTTAATTTTAGATTAATTCACGAATGCCTTTAACAAAAAAATCCCATCCTGAGATGAGATCTATGTTTAGGTATGAACTATATATTTATTGAGGGATTCTCCTCATTGTAAACGTTCTTGTTTTATATACAGTCGGATCCTGCGTCTCTTCTCTTATGGCAAGGTTCAGGGTTGTGTTATCGAGGGTAATTATTTTCCCATTGGAAGGTTCTACGATCCCCTGATATTTAATCACTATTGTTTTAGCACTTCTATCATAGGTATAGGTAAAGTTCTGATCTGATGTGATAACACATTGTGGCGTTGTCCCTACTTCCCCATTTTTGGTTACTTTCCCTGTCGCTTCAGAGGTAAATCTCCATCTTCCTTCTTTATCACAATCGGTATATGTAATAAGGTCTGAAACAGGCTCCTCACCGGTTTCTACGGTAGTAACTACTTCCTTCAGCGGCTGCCAAACCCCTACAAGAGGATACTCCATTTCCTTATCATCATCATTACACCCTGTAGCTACAAATAATGATAAACCTGCAAATAGTAATGCTAATTTCTTCATAGATAAAATTTTCAAGGCCTAAAATTATAATTTTTTTGATTTATATCACTATTTTTTGTGAAAAATAATTTCGATAAAGTATATTTCTGAAAATTTTAAAAGATTAACCCTTAAAACAGGCGTTATTTAACAAAATATTGAATTCCGGTTTCCTCTCTGTTTTTATTAAAAAAACTATTTTTGCAGAAATAAACAAAAATGCAGAGTATAACGAAAAATAATTTTGACTTCATCCGTGTTCTCCTTGCTTTCATTGTCTTTTTAGGACATTTGGGAACTTTAAGCTACTCCGGTCAGCTTCACTTTTTGTCCCACAGTCCCGTAGAAGTTGCTGTTTTTTCGTTTTTCATCGTCAGTGGATTCCTTATTGCCAGGAGCTACGAGAGATCTTCCAGCCTTAAAAGCTATGCCAAGAAAAGATTCAACAGGATTGTCCCCGCCTATTTACTCGTTGTATTTCTCTGCACTGTTCTTCTGAGTTTGGTAAGTACTCTGTCTTTTTCCGATTATTTTGGCGATATAAAGGTTTATAAGTATCTCTTCTGGAACTCTATTTTCATGAACTTCATGGCGCCTAACCTTCCCGGCGTATTCGGGAACGAGGCTGTAAACGGTGCTCTTTGGACACTTAAAATTGAGATGTGCTTTTACATAGCGGTTCCTCTGATCTTTTTACTGTTCGGAAAAAACAATAAATACAGAAATATCAGCCTGATTGTGTTGTATTTCCTTTCTCTCATATTCCTCAATTATTTCGAAATGACCGGAAGACCTGCCGTATCCAGACAGCTTCCAGGTTCATTATGCTATTTCATTGGCGGAATGCTGGTCTACTTCCATTTTGATCAGTTTATCAAATATAAAAACAGGCTCTTTATGATTGCCATCATAACGGTTTGGATAGACCTTATCCTGCATATCAAGCTGTTCTCTCCGATTATGATCAGTATTATTGTACTCTATATTGCCTATTCATTCAAATTCCTGAATAACTTCGGAAAATACGGAGATTTCACCTATGGTATTTATATATTCCATTTCCCTATTATAAGGGTGTTTGCTACACTCGGACTGTTTGCAAACTACAATCCTTTTTTGATGGGGTTTGTATGTATGCTGGTAGTTATTGGTGTGGGAATTGCATCGTGGCATCTTTATGAGAAAAAATTTTTATAATTTTACACCCAGTAAAAACACAAATGAAAGACCTTGTCTCCATCATAACTCCCTGTTACAATTCTGCTGAATTCATCGAAGAAACGATCCAATCTGTTTTAAACCAAACCTATGAAAACTGGGAATGGCTGATTACTGATGATCTTTCCAAAGACAATACTGTAGAAGTTTTAAGAAAATATAATGACCCAAGGATAAAATTACAGGTCCTTGAGAAAAACGGCGGTGCCGGAAATGCCAGGAACAACAGCCTGGAAAGAGCTACAGGACGGTATATCGCCTTCCTTGATTCTGATGATTTCTGGTATCCAGAATATCTGGAAACCATGACGGATTATATGGAGGAAAACAGCGCAGAACTGGTATACTGTAATTATTCAAGATGTAATGAGCAGCTACAGCCTGTTTTAAAGGATTTTATGGCAGATAAGGTGGTAACCTTTTCCAATCTCCTGAAAACCTGCAGACTGGCACCGGTTTCCACCATGTACGATACCAAAAGAGTCGGAAAATTTCTATTTCCTATAAAAAGCAAGCGTGAAGATCACGTGATGTGGCTGAATCTTTTAAAGGTAATCCCTAAAGGAATGCCTATCAATAAGACACTGGCAAAGTACAGAATGCGTGAAAACAGTGTTTCCCGAAACAAAAAAAATATCATTAAGGATCAGTATCTGGTATACAAAGACTTTATGGGATTCTCCACTGTCAAATCCTTTTATTATACAGCCAATTGGGCTATCAATGGATTCCTAAAATATTCCAAGATCTTTAATTGATGGAATATTCAAAAGAGTTTAAAGCTGCGTTAAGTGCTTTTTCCAGCATAGAAAAAGACCGTCTTATTTTCAGACTGCTGAAAAAGGATAAACTTTTGTCTAAAAAACTGTATTTCGAACTGATCGATCAGGAAACTACCGATGATAAAAGAAATGCAATGGAAGAAAACGTTGCTGAACAGGTTCTCCTGGCTTCAAAATATGTAGGAAACGCCAAATATTTCCTGACCATTATCCGAAAGCTGAGTGCAGAGATAACCGAACACATCAAAATAACCACTGATAAATTTGGGGAAGTTTCACTGAATCTTTTGCTGGTAAACAGAATTCTGGATCATAACAGCGACCTCAGCAGACAAAGATTTGATAATGTTTACAAGCTTTATATCTATATCATTAATAAAGTATTCAAAGCGCTGGTACTAACCAAAAAGCTGGATGAAGATTACTGGATGGAAATTGATGAGCTTCTGAAAGAAACCCGGAATAAAATCTCTGAAAATCATTACCTGCAAAAACTCTGCATCAACAATGGCCTGGATATGAGCTGGCTTGAATCTGATTATATTCCAGAACATATAGAACAGATCATGAAAGACACCAAAAGTCAAGGATTTTTAAGATAAAATTTTCTGCAGAATAAGATTCGTGGCATCCGGCTTTTCTTTTACGAATTTTCTGGCATTGCCGGACATTTCCTGCAGCTCTTCTTCATTATTAAGAAGAAACAATACAAAATCTGCTGCTGCATATTCTTCTGAAAAAGCTTTTCCTCCACCGGCTGTAATAAGATCGTCCGCCTCAGGATTCTTTTTATAATGATCTCCAAAAATCACGGGAGTGCCGAATGTTGCCGCTTCCAGAATATTATGCAGCCCTGCATCATGAAAACCTCCGCCTACCACAGCCACATCTGCATAGGAATAAAGTTTTGACAGTAAACCAATGCTGTCAATGATTAAAATCTGATATTCAGAAACGGGAAGCTTCGGATTTTGTATTTCGCTGTATAATAATGCTTCCGGAAAAATATTTTTCAAATGCTCCACTCTTTTCAAATCATGAGGAGCAATAATTAATTTCAAATCAGCATTCATTCTGAAAACTGTAGCGGCAATTTTTTCCTCAGCCTGCCAGGAGCTACCAAATACAACAGACTGGTGGTCTCCTATAAAATCTGCAATGAACTCAACATGGTTATCTCTTGCCCTAAGCTGTTTCACCCTGTCAAACCTTGTGTCTCCTGTTACTGAAGAGTTCGTCAGGCCAATATTTTTAGCCAATGCAAAAGAAAAAGCGGTCTGGTGAAAAAACCAGTCTACATCTTTTTTGAGCTGCTTCACAAACCATTTTCCATAAGAAGTAAAGAAGGCCTGACTTTCATAAAATAAAGCAGATATCACATAGATCTTTGTCCCCCGATTTTTAAGCCCGGCCAGGAGATGATACCAATAATCATATTTAACCGTAACAAACAGTTCTGTATCAAACCGGGAAATAAATTCTTTTACAGTATTTTTTTTATCAAAAGGAAGATAGCAGATGACATCCGCAATATGTTTCTTTTTTACAACATTTTCATAGCCTGAAGGAGAAAAGAAAGTGACAAGGATTTTATGGCCCGGAAAATTTTCTTTAAGCTTTTCCAAAACAGGAAGTCCCTGTTCATATTCGCCCAGGCTGGCCGCATGCATCCAGATTACTTTATCTGAAGGTAAAAATGCTGCTTTTACTTTATTTAAAGACTGTTTTCTTCCTTCAACGCCTTTTTTAGTTTTATCATTGAACAAAGAAAAAACCTTCATTCCGAAAATGAGGAGACTAATAAATATGTTGTACAGGAAAGCCATCTTAATTATTTTTCAATTTCGGTTCGGTCGTTATTGGTGGATGGGCTGGAAATAACAAGGAATTCCAGATCATCCTGAGATTCATTGGAAATAAAATGTTCCAACTCCGGCTGGATGGAAATACTTTCTCCTGTTCTCACTAAAAATTTCTCATTATTAACATATAAAACAGCTTCACCTTTCAGAATATAAAAAACCTGTTCTGCCCTTGCGTGAAAATGCATTTTTTCAGCAGTTCCTGCGGGCATTTTTTCCTGTTTTACGGAAAGGTTTTGCGAATTGTTCAGAACCCAGCTGTCACAACCGTTTCCCCAAGTATAATGTTCTGAATTATTTTTAGATTGTATCATTTGAATAAGCCTGCTAAAACAAAAACGATGATTAAAGTTCCGATAACTGATAAAATAACCGTAGACAGATGTACTTTTGGTTTCACATTTTCATCAAAGGAATACCGGGAGTAAAATCCGTCCCATTTGTGAAACTAAAGTACGTTTTTAATCACTCTCAGTTTATGGGTATGTTTATTCATTTCTTTGTTAAAGATCCCGGTAGAATCAAGGGTATCTATTCTCACTTTTCCTGAAGCGTGAATGATTCTCTGATTGTCGAGCATAATTCCTACGTGAATGATTCTGCCTTCAGGATTTTCAAAGAAAGCTAAATCGCCGGGCTGGCTTTCCTCAACAAAAGTCAAAGGCTCTCCTACTTCTGCCTGCTGATAAGTATCTCTCGGTAATTTAATATCATGAATTTTATAAACAAGCTGCGTAAAACCTGAGCAGTCTATAGCAAAAAAGCTTTTACCACCCCATAAATAAGGTACATTAAGGAATTCTTTTGCCGTTAAAGCTATACTTTCACGAAGATCATGACTTCTTCTTGAAGCCACAACAGGAAATTCCACCTCGGAACCCATGGATAAAAGGATTTTTCCGTCATTCATCAGTACTGAGGAAAAATCTTCAGTAACTACGGTAACTTTTCTTTCAGCCAGTTCTTCGTCTGTTACAGGCTTCAGCTGTTTGGTATCCATCCATCCTTCATATCCGTCATAATGCATTTTTATCCTGGTCCAGTTTTTATTTACCTCCAGAATATCAGCGCTTTCTCCAAACAGTATTTCCGTAACAATTTCCGCCTTATCAGAATTTTCTGCGCGAACGGGTGCTACTGTAACATTGCAAATTCCTTTATCCATTCGTTAAAATTAAAAGATTGAATAATTTAATGATTAAAAAATTACAGCCTGTAAAAATCTTTACTGTTTTTAATCTTTAAATATTTTATTACTTCCTGCGAAGGAAGTTTACTCCATCCCGCAAAGGTAAAATAAGATTTTCAAAATCATCGTCTTTTGCGATCAAATCATTCAGTTCTTTAATAACCTGTGTAGATTTCTGTTTAGGATTTTCTTCCAGCACTTTTCCGTACCATAAAACATTATCAAACATAACTACCGACCCTGATTTTGTTCTGGGCTTGATAAGTCTGAAATATTCTGCATAATTTTCTTTATCAGCATCTATAAAGACCAGATCAAAAATTTCATCAGTCTCTCTTAAGAATTCTTTAGCATCCTGAAGCTTAAAATCAATCTGTGCTGCATATTCACTCTCTTCAAAATATTTTTTCGGCAGGTAAGCAAGATCTTCATTCACATCCAGAGTTGTAATTCGTCCGTTTTTAGCCAGTCCTGTTGTGAGGCAAAGTGTGGCATATCCTGTAAAAGTCCCAATTTCCAGTATGTTTTCAGGCTGTATCATCTGGGAAATAATGGTTAAAAGCCTTCCCTGCTGATATCCTGATATCATATGCGGCTGTGTGGTTTTCTGATAGGTCTCTCTTCTCAGTTTTTTCAGAATTTCAGGTTCCGAGGAAGCATGTGTTTCCAGATACCTGTCCATTTCCGGATTTTTTTCTTCAAAAAAGCTCATACTGCAATTATTTACGTTATTCAAAGGTACTTAAATATAAGGAAAAATTATTTATCCATACCTATTTTCCGGAAAAACTCCCGGAAAAACACTGTAGAAAATACCGTAAAAATACGGATGTTTTTTCCGGAATCATAGTTATACATTTGCATAAGAACAAGGGGTAAAAACACTAAAGAAAAAAGAAAATGAATGCAGGGGGAAAACTAATTAACACAGAGAATCAGAAGACCGCAGGGCCGAAAGGCAAGGCGGATTCTTCGTCCAAAAAAACTAAAGCAGAAATATCCAACTCATTTTTTCATCGGATTATTTCATTATTGAAAAAAGAAGAATTAATTTGAGTAAAAAAATAAATCCCGAATGACTTCGGGATTTATTTTTATCTGTATGTTCAGTTATTTCTTAGGAGTAATATCCATTAACTTCATGAATTCATCAAGCTTCGGCATAATGATGATTTCCGTTCTCCTGTTTTCTGCTCTTCCCGAAACACTCATGTTGGTTGCTTTAGGATTGTATTCAGAACGTCCTCCTGCGGTAATTCTTGCAGGATCCACTCCAAATTGAGTCTGAAGTACCTTAGCAATAGCCGTACCTCTCAATGCAGAAAGATCCCAGTTATCTCTTGGCAGATTAGGAGAGCTTAAAGGAGCATTATCTGTATTACCTTCAATCAGTACAGAGTATTTATCATAATCATTAATTACTTTAGCTACTTTCCCTAAAACTTCCTGAGCAGCAGGCAATATATTGTAATCACCTGTTTTATATAACATTTTGTCTGAAAGTGAGATCATTACCACTCCTTTCAATACTTTCACCTGTACATCATCGTCAGCTACATTATCAAGAGATCTTTTAAGCTTGTTAGACAGCGCAAGATTCAAACTGTCATTTTTAGCATTACTTGAGATCAGCTGTTTGATATATGAGTTTGAAGCATTGATCTCTCCAACCAGTTTATCAATATTAGCAGAGCTTTTTCCTGTATTTGCAAGGCACGCATCCAAAGATGATTTTAAAGCATCGTGCTGGCTTTTTAAAAGATTATTTTCACCTGACAATGCAGAGTTCTGAGATTTTAAATCCTGGATCTCTCTTTGTCTTTCCCCGATATTTTCAATACATTGCTTATAGTTTGAACTTAATGCATCATACTGCTTTTTACTGACACAAGAAGTCAGCCCCAACGCCATTGCAGCAATTCCTAAAATTTTAATAATCTTCATATGTAATCATTTTTAGACGAATCAAAGTTAGGAAAATTGAATTGAATTTTATGGATTATCTTTGCATAAAAGAAATCTTCAGCATACCTCTTGGAAAAATTCAGTTTTAAAAATCAGCTTGAAAAGCTTGTCAGGAATCCGGAAAATCACAGCTATCTTCTGGCTGTAAGTGGTGGTGCCGATTCAATGGTTCTGGCCTCTCTTTTTCAGTGTTTAGGGTTTACCTACCAGGTGGCGCACATCAATTACAGACTCAGAGGTGAAGATTCCGATCTGGATCAGAAGACGGTTCAGGATTTTTGTGAGAAAAATCATGTTCCGTTTCATCTTTACCAGGTTTCGGAAAAAGATAAAAAGCCTGAAAACTCTATCCAGCTTTGGGCAAGGGAAATCCGTTACAGTTTTTTCAGAGAAATCCGGGAGCAGGAAAACCTTGAATTTCTTGTTACCGCCCATCATCTGAATGACCAGCTGGAGACCTTCATCATCAATCTTTCCAAAGCTTCCGGGATCAATGGACTGAGTGGAATTCCGGCAGACAGGAACAATGTACTGCGTCCGCTTTTACATTTTTCAAAAAAAGAAATTTACGAATACGCTGAAGAAAACGGGATTCATTTCAGGGAAGATCTCTCCAACAAAAAAAATGATTATTTAAGAAATAAAATCAGGAACGAAATAGTTCCCGGCCTCTTAGAAACAAACGAGCATTTCCTTGAAAATTTTAAAAAGAGTTCTTCTTATTTAAATCAAACCAGAGATTTTGTAGAAAAACAGATCGCAGAGATTGAAAACAAGATTACTTTATTTAACCCGGAGCATAAAATCTTATCAAAAGACAAACTGAGCAAGGAAAGTGCTTTTGTACAGTTTGAAATTTTAAAGAAATACGGGTTCGATCAGGAAGAGGAAATTCCCAAAATCTTCAGTTCGGAAAACGGCAGTTCTTTTTTTTCAAAAGATTACCAGCTCATAATCAACCGTGATGAGTTAATTTTCATCAATAAAGATAAAAAACAGGAAACCGTACATGAAATTCTTCTGGCTGAGAATTTTGATTTCTCTAAAAACCAGATGAGCATCAGCCTTGAAAATACGATTGAAAATATTGAAGGAATCAATAACAGTTTTGAATGGTATTTTGATGCCGCGAAACTTCAGTTCCCACTGCGATTAAGAAAACAGCAGGATGGTGACGAGTTTTATCCGGCAGGATTTTCAGGGAAAAAGAAAGTTTCCAAGTTTTTTAGGGACGAAAAATTATCTATTTTAGCGAGGCCAAAAATCTGGATCCTGTGCGACAGCAACAATTCTGTACTCGGAATTATACCTTTCAGACAGGACAGGCGATATGCAAATGATGAGAAAACGCAACGTATTCTCAAAATTTTAATGAAAAGAAAAAATGAAATTTAGAAACTGGTTTTTAGTAGTATTGCTGTTTTTAGCAGCAGGAATTAATGCACAGATCAAGAATCCTGTAAAGTTTAAGTTTACGGTCAATGATCTGGGAAATAACCAATATGAAGCTGTTTTAAATGCTACGATGGAGAGCGGCTGGCATATTTACTCCAAAGACCTTCCTGAAGATACGGGAATTCCTACTGAATATAAAGTTTCGGGGAAAAATATTGAGCTGATCGGAAAGTTTACCGAAGTGGGTAAGAAACATGAAGAATTTTCGGAGGCTTTTGGAGGGACAATTGTTTTTTATTCCAATTCAGCCGGTTTTAAACAGAAATTCAAATTAAAAGATCCTACGAAGCCCGCAGATGTTATCTCTGAAATAACCTATCAAACCTGTGACGACAGAGTTTGTCTTGCCCCGAACACCCTGGAATTCAACCAGAAAGTAACACCAAAAGGAGCTACTGAAGAAGCAACACAAGAAAAAACCGAAGCCCCAAAAGACTCAGTAAAAGATGTAGAAACCATTGTGGCTGATCCTGTAAAAGGAGAAGTGAAAGTTGCAGAAGCTTCAAAACTGGATCCTAAACAGTTAAAAATAGCAACCATTGATTTCCAGAAACCTTTAACGGATTGCGGAACAGCAACGGAAAAAGTAGGTGAAAACTACTGGACTTATTTATTCTTAGGATTCATAGGAGGTTTGATCGCCTTACTGACACCATGTGTTTTCCCTATGATCCCCCTAACGGTTTCTTTCTTTACAAAAGGAACAAAAAACAAAGCAAAAGGCAAAAGAGATGCATTGATCTATGGATTTTTCATTCTTCTGATCTTTGTGCTATTAAGTCTTCCTTTCCATTTAATTGATGGAATTGCCGGGAATATTTTCAATGAAATTTCTACAAGCGTATGGCTTAATATTGCCTTCTTTATCATATTCATCTTCTTCGCAGGAAGTTTCTTCGGATATTATGATATCACATTACCCAGCTCTATTGCCAACAAATCTTCAAAAGCGGAAGAAGCAGGTGGAATTATCGGTATTTTCTTCATGGCATTAACCTTGGTTATTGTTTCTTTTTCATGTACCGGACCTATCCTGGGAAGTTTGCTTGGAAGTGCTGTTACAGGATCTGCAAACGTTTCAATGCTGCTTACATTTGCATTGGCTGGATTCGGGTTGGCATGGGCTATCGTTTTCGGATTGCTGGCTTTATTCCCGCAGGCTTTACAAAGTCTTCCGAAATCCGGAGGGTGGATGAATACTGTAAAAGTGGTTCTTGGGTTTGTAGAACTGGCTTTAGCACTTAAATTCCTGTCTAAGGCAGATTTGGTGTCTAAAACATTCTTATTAAAAAGAGAACTCTTCATTGCGATATGGATTGTAATTGCATTAGGACTGGCACTTTACCTCTTCGGGTTAATAAGATTTCCGCATGATGATAAAAAACCGAAAATTTCCGTTACAAGAAAGATTTTGGGAGTTTTAGGAATAGGCTTTGTGATCTACCTGATCCAGGGATTAATGCCTTCCGAACGACCAAAACTTCAGCTGTTAAGCGGAATCCTGCCTCCATTGAATGTAAGTTATTTCCATGATGAAAAAGACGGAATTCTGGGTATGCATCCTGAACATGATTTCTTTAAAGCTATTGAGCTTGCCAAAAAGGAAAACAAACCTATTTTGATCGACTTTACCGGTTACGGCTGTGAGAACTGCCGTAAAATGGAGGAATTTGTATGGAGCGAGCCGGACATTCTTCCTATTTTACAGAATGATGTGGTATTGGCATCCCTATATGTAGATGATAAGGAAGAACTTCCTGAAGATCAGAAAACAAAAATAGATCTTGGGGACGGACAGGTAAAAAAAGTAAAAACAATTGGTGATAGATGGAGTTTATTCCAGCAGGTGAATTTTAACAACAATTCCCAACCACACTACGTTCTGGTAACACCAGACGGAAAAGTAATAAATACTCCGGTATCCGGATATATGCCGAAAGAAGATTTCAGGAAATTTTTGGAATGCGGTGTTAATTATTACAAAACAACAAAGTAAGATTTACTAAACATAGCAAAGCCTTATCATTTATTCTGATAAGGCTTTTTTATACATTCATCAGAAAACAATAATCTATCTTAAAAAATCACAAAACCTTATGAATATAAAGCTTCATAAGGTTTTTTTATGCCATACATTTTATAAATTTCAAATTTCATTGTCATTTATCAATTTTGGGTATAAACTTTGTATAGATTCCTCAAAATAAGTATCAACACTTTACTTTTTACCAAAAACCGTTTAACATTTAAAAATATTAATTATGGCTGAAGTAATTGCACAAGAAAAACAGGGAGGAAGCAAACAACGAAAAAAATTAATAAGAGTTGATATGACTCCGATGGTAGACTTAGGATTTTTATTAATCACATTCTTTATGTTTACTACCAATTTTACAAAACCTAATGTAATGGATCTGGGACTTCCCGGAAAAGGCAATCCGCCTTCCGGACCTGTGGTTGATCAAAAAAATCAGGTTACATTTATCCTTGGAAAAGACAACAGGGTATTTTACCACCAGAGCAATGAAAAGGATCTGAATACAGGAAATCTGAAAGAAACAGATTTCAGCGGGGTGAAAATTTCCAAAATCATTTCTGATGCTTATAGAAATGCACCAATACCTGAAAACTTTACTGTTATTGTAAAACCGACAGATGAAGCCAATTATAAGAACTTTGTAGACATCCTGGACAATATCGCGATCTCTAAAAAAGAAAGATACGGCATTACAGATATAAAACCCTGGGAAAAGAAGGTTTATACCGAATTAACCAAGTAATATGAAAGAGCATTTTTACAATGCTCTTTTTTTATTTAAATTTGAAGAAACATCTGAGATTATGCTGAACTTTGAAAGAAAAGGAAACGGAAAAGAAACTTTAGTACTGCTTCACGGCTTTATGGAAAATCTTTCTATCTGGAGTGATATGGAACCTCATCTTTCCGATCATTTTTCACTGCTGAAAATAGATCTTCCCGGTCATGGGCAATCCGATATCTTAGCAGAGGTTCACACGATGGAATTGATGGCTGATGAAGTGAAAAAAGTTTTAGACTATGAAAATCTGACTAAAATACACCTTTTAGGTCACTCAATGGGAGGCTACACCTCACTGGCTTTTGCGGAAAAATACCCGGAAGCCCTTAAAAGTCTTACCCTATTCTTTTCCACTTACTTCCCTGACGATGAGGAGAAAAAACAGCAACGGATCAAAAGTTACAGGATTATCAAAGATGCTTTTGCCCATTACGCCCGGGCCGGAGTTCCGAATCTGTTCAACCCCAATGAAAGAGATATCCTGGAAGGAAAAATTGAAACGGCACTGGAAACAGCTCTTTCTACCAATAATATGGGCGCTCTTGCCTGTGTAAAAGGTATGGTGGAAAGAACGGATAAAAAACATATCATGGAAAACCTGGAAGCTAAAATTTTAGTATTGGCAGGAAAACACGACAATGCCGTAAAAACAGATACCATGATCAAACATCTTCCGGACAGAACCAATATAAAATCTTATATTCTGGATTGCGGGCACAACGGACACTGGGAAAAACCGGGGATCTGTGCCGAGATTATCAACACTGAGCTTCTTCACAACTTACCCAAAAAATTAGTCCTGTAAACCATACGGCAGTCATCATCTTATTCGATGCATGTCAAAAATTCTTGTATCTTAGTGGAGATTAATAGTTTTCAATGGGTTTATTCTCGTTCAAAAAAAAGACACCACCAGTTATCGGCCTTACACTTTCCGGCGGAGGTATGCGCGGGATTGCCCATATCGCAGTACTGAAAGCACTTGAAGAATACAATCTGAAACCCCATATCATTTCAGGAACCAGCGCCGGCTCTATTGTAGGAGCCTTCTATTCCTTTGGAAAATCGCCGGACGAGATGATGGACATTGTAAAGTACACTACATTTTTCTCAAGGTCTTATCTGAAGCTTTCCAAAAATGGTATTTTCAGCTCCAATTTCATCTTAAAACTTTTTAATGATCATTTTCCTGAGAATGATTTTAAGATTCTGAAAATCCCTGTTTACGTTACAGCTACAGAAATGACCCATGGAATTGTAGATTTCTTTTCGGAAGGCGAGCTTTTCGGTCCACTTCTGGCCTCATCAAGTGTCCCTTTTGTTTTACCTCCTGTAAGAATAGGTGAGAAAATATATGTTGACGGAGGAGTTTTAGACAACCTTCCTATAGAACCTATTATTGACAAATGTGATTTTCTAATTGCATCCCATGTTAACTCAATAAGCTACGATGAACTGAAAAAGATGAGCCTGATGAAGGAATTCGACAGGATTCTCCATTTAGCAATTGCAAAATCGGTTTATTCCAAAGTTAAATCCTGTGATATTTTTCTGGACCCTCCCAAAATGACGAAATTCAGCTTATTCAGCAAGAAAAATCTCGACGTTATGTTTCAGGAAGTATATGAGTATACCTGTGAAGAACTCGAAAGTAAAGGATATACCAAGGGTTTGAGTGTATGAGGGTCTTAGGGCTTGAGCGTATCCGGGTTTAAAATACTACGTTTTGTGTTCCCAATCTTTCCTGTTGCTTATAATTCCTCTTCCTCCAGTCTTTTCTTAAAGGTTTCGATAGTATCATACAGAGATTCATTGGATTTTCCACCCGCTGCATTAATATGCCCGCCACCGCTAAAATATTTTCTGGAAAACTGGTTTACATCCACATCATCCTTACTTCTGAAAGAGATCTTAATAAAATCATCATATAAGTCTTCCATAAAGAAAGCCGCCATTTTTACTCCCGCAATACTTAGTCCGTAATTTACAAAACCTTCCGTATCACCTTTCTGGAATCCAAATTCTTTCAGCTCGTTTCTTGTAAGAGACAGCACAGCTACCTTACCGTCGTTTACCACTTCTATCCTTCCAAGCACAAGAGCAAGAAGATGAAGACGGGAAACAGTATTGGTATCCCAGGTATTTGAAGTAATCACAGACGGATCAGCTCCTTTTTCTATTAAATTGGCAATAATTCTGTGGGTTGTTGCACTTGTGGAGCGGAAGCGGAAGCCTCCTGTATCCGTCATGATTCCGGTATAAAGACATTCTGCCATATTCTGATTAACCAGCTTCTCATCATTCATTTCTTCTATAAAATGATAAATCATCTGTGAAGTGGCAGGAATTACCGTATCTGAATATACAAAATCAAATTTTTCAGGCTGCTGGTGATGATCGATAAGAATTTTCTTAGCCCTGGATTTGATCAGCCATTCCCCCAGCAATCCTATTCTTGAAGGAGAATTAAAATCAAGGCAGAAGATCACATCTGCTCCGCTGATCAGATCAAATGCATATTTTCTTTTGTATTCTCCAATAATCACCTTTTTGGATTCCGGCATCCATTTCAGAAATTTCGGAAAATCATTCGGAACAATTACTTCAGCCGGAATTCCTTTTGCCGCCAGGTAATGTTTCAAACCCAGGCTGGAACCTATAGCATCCCCGTCCGGATTATAGTGGGTAAGGATTACTATTTTGTTTTCAGGCGTAAGTAATGTATTGATATCTAAAAGTTCTGCTGGTGTAAACATCTTGTGTTTATTTTTCTTTAAATTTGAGTTTCCAAAGATAGAGCTTTTAAATAAATCATCTGCATATTATTTATTTACACAAAATTTGGTTTCCAGGGAGACTTTGTTCATATCGGGATCAAAAGCATTTCAAATAATTTCTAAAAAAAGATACGTAAAGTTTGTAATTTTTAAAAATTTATATATCTTTGCAACCTGAAAATTAATAGATTAATTACGATTTAAATATATAGTAATGAGTAAAAGAACATTCCAGCCATCAGAGAGAAAGAAAAGAAACAAACACGGTTTCAGAGAAAGAATGTCTACGCCAAATGGAAGAAGAGTTTTGGCAGCAAGAAGAGCTAAAGGCAGAAAGAGTTTAACTGTTAGTGCAGCACGCGCTAAGAGATAATATCTCGAATTATCATATACAAATTATGCTTGAAAAGTAGCTTTTCAGGCATTTTTTGTTGTTAAAATTTCCTAAAGTTTAAGGTTTTTAAGCTTCTTTTTTCTATTTTTAAGATCTGAAAAAATATTTTAGAAATAGCCCCATAAAATTGAATTATGCCGCATACAAATATCTCCGGAGATAATATTATAAGCTTACAGCACGCAAAAATTGCGCAAAAAAATTTCACTGTACTTTCTGATGTTAATCTTAATATCAAAAAAGGCAGGTTCTGCTACCTTATCGGGAAGACAGGTTCCGGAAAAAGTTCTCTTCTGAAAACGCTTTACGGACATATTCCTTTAGCATCAGGACATGGAGCCGTAGTAGGTTTTGAACTTGCCAAGCTTAAACCTTCTGATATTCCTAACCTGAGAAGAAAACTGGGAATTGTATTCCAGGACTTCCAGCTTCTTTCCGACAGAACGGTTGAGAAAAACCTAAAATTCGTTCTTGAAGCAACAGGATGGAAAGATAAGGTGAAAATGGAAGACCGTATCAATGAAGTTTTGGGAAGCGTGAACATGAAAAGCAAAAAGCACAAAATGCCGCACGAACTTTCCGGAGGAGAGCAGCAGCGTATCGCTATTGCAAGAGCCCTACTGAACCATCCTGACCTCATCCTTGCTGATGAGCCTACAGGAAACCTTGACCCGGAAACATCCAACGAAATCATGACCCTTCTGAAGCAGGTAGCCCTTGAAAACGGAGCTGCAGTAGTAATGGCAACGCATGATTACCATATGATCCAGAACTTCCCGGGAGAAGCAATCAGATGTGAGGACGGAAAAGTTTCCGTGCTGGATACTGCAGAATTATTTGAATAAAAATTAAATGATTCAAGGATTAAAAGATTAAAAAATTCAGAGCTTTTTAATCCTTATTTTTTAAAGACATGAAACTCTTTTGTGAGTTCAAGATATTGGTCCGAGTATTGTCTCGGACTTTTTTCTATCACAAAATCAAACACTTCAATCTCTTTTTCTGTAAAGGAAAATTCAAGAACTAATCTTTTCGTTTTTGAATATTCAATACCTTTGATATCAATCTTACGGTTTAAAAACAACCGGTTTTTCAAAGCTGTTTCAACAAACCCACTTCCCGCTTCAGCAGGAATAATAACAGACAATATTCCCTGATCAGACAGCAGTCTTACGGAAGCTTCAATAAGTTGCTTGAAATTCAATTCTACAGTTTGGCGAGCCAATTTATCCTTATCCGAATCAGATTCTTCAAAATAAGGGGGATTTGAGACAATCAGATCAAATTTTCTTCCTGCTTCAAAAGTTTTAAGGTCCTGATGAATATTTTTCAGCCTTGAATGAAAAGGAGAATGTTCAAAATTGGTTTTGGTGAGCAATGCTGCATCTTCATTGATATCAAGTCCAAGAAAGCATGCATCCGGGTTTCTTTGGGCAAGCATCAAAGAGATCAGCCCTGTTCCCGTTCCGACTTCCAGAACTTCCGAAGCATTATTTTCCACATCAGCTAAAGCACCGAGCAACACCCCATCCGTTCCTACACGGAAGACATTTTTTGACTGCTGAATTTCAAAATGTTTAAATCTGAAAGGCTTCACTATAAATTTGTAGGTAATGTAATGGTAAATGTAGACCCCTTCCCTACTTCTGATTTCACAGCGATCTCTCCTTTGTAATCTTCGATCATCTTTCTTACCATGGAAAGCCCGAGTCCCATACCACTGTTTTTAGAGGTAAAATTAGGTTCAAAGATTCTTTCATACATATTTTCAGGAATCCCGATTCCGTTGTCCTGTACGGAAATCATTACCCTTCTCTGATGCTGTTCCACATCTACATTAATGATCAGCCTACGTTCATCACTTTGCGCCTGTTTTGCATTGGTCACGAGATTGGTAATGATCCTGGAAAGGTAGATCCTGTCCATATTGATCATAATATTCGCTTTATTGGAATGCATGAAGATACTGTCATCATTGAAGACACGCAGAATATCCTCCACTTCTGTATTCAGATTAATGACCTCATTATTTTTTTCAGGAAGTTTTGCAAATTCTGAGAAAGCAGATGCTACTGTAGCAATCAGGTCGATCTGGTCTACCATCGTTTTGCTCATCAGCTTTACCCTTTCCCTGATATTCGGATCTTCCGGATCAAATTTTCTCTCAAAATTCTGAATGGTCAGTTTCATTGGGGTAAGAGGATTCTTCACCTCATGGGCTACCTGTTTTGCCATTTCTCTCCAGGCTTCTTCCGAGGCTTTGAAACGCAGCCTTTCCTTCTGGTCCTGAATCTGTAGGATCATCCTGTTATAAGCTCTTGCCAATGCATTAAGCTCATCATTTTTATAATATCTGATTGGACGCATTTCATTTTCAAATAATGTAATACGGGTAATCATATCAGAGAATTTGGTGATATTTTTTGCCAGACTGTTGGAAGTTACCCAGCTTATCCAGACACTGAACAGAATCAGGAAAATATCTACTAAAAGGATGTATTTTATGTATTGATGAAGAACATCAAGATATGCAGATTCATTATGATACAAAGGAATATATACAATTCCTATAGGCTCAAGCTCATTATTCTTTAAAAGGAGATAAGACGAGGTACGGCCTGCATCTTTCGTTTTGTCGTAGCCTTTAATATCTACCCTGGAATCTGTGGAGAGAATTTTATTAACAATATTAATCGGGATTGTTTTCTGGTCAATAAGGCTTTCATTATTGGAAAGAAGGTAATTTCCCTTCAGATCGTAGATGACAATATCATGCTGGTTGATATCTGCTATCTCGAAGATCTTGTTTCCCAGAACCTGGGGCAGGTCTTTTGTTTCAACAAGAGTCCGGCTTACTGCATAATCCAGATATCTCATCACCGCGTTGGTTTTCTCCTGCATGTCAATATTGCTCTGCTGCAGGGAATTATTCCTTAATACAAAATAGGGAACCAGCGATGTAGCCACAACACTTAAAAAACATACAAGCAGAAACCCGAAAAACACCCGGTTCCTTAAACTGTATCCTTTGTATTTATTTATTGGCATCCTATTTTTTAATTAACCTAGCAATATACTTACCAATGATGTCAAATTCTAAATTAACTTTATCTCCGATTTTCAGATGCTGCATATTCGTAAATTCCCAGGTATACGGGATAATGGCTACAGAAAACTGCGTATCTTCACTTTTTGCCACAGTAAGGCTTATACCGTTCACCGTAATAGAACCTTGCGGAACCGTTACAAAATTACCGTTGTCTTCGTATCTGATAGTAATAAAAAAGCTTCCGTCTTTATTTTCAATTCCTGTTACTTCACCTGTCTTGTCAACATGGCCCTGCACAATATGTCCGTCTAATCTTCCATCCATCTTCATGCATCTTTCAAGATTTATCACAGTACCTGTCTCCCATTTTCCAAGATTGGTCTTTTCCAGGGTTTCGTTGATTGCCGTTACCACATATTGATCTCCTTTAATTTCAACAACTGTAAGGCAGCACCCGTTATGGGCAAGACTTTGGTCTATTTTCAGCTCATTCGTAAAAGGGCATGTTAATGTGAAATCTATGTTGCTTCCTTTTTCTTCAATCTTTTCAATAACGCCAACTGCTTCAATAATTCCTGTGAACATATTATTTTTTGCTAAATTTGTAAATTATAATCTTCAAAGATAATCAAAATGAGCCCAAAAAACCATAAAGTGCGAGTAGGAATTTCAATAGGTGATTTTAACGGTATTGGTCCGGAGATCATCATGAAGTCCCTGAGTGATAAAACCATTACGGATTTTTTCACTCCGGTGATTTTTGGCTCGGGAAAGTTATTTACCTTTCAGAAAAATATTTTCAAGCTGAATCTGAATTTCAACTACGTCAATGAAGCATCACAGGCTCAGGCAGGAAAACTCAATATGGTGAACCTTACCAAGGAAAATGTGAACGTAGAATTGGGAGTTCCCACAGAAGAATCTACCAAAATGGCCATTGATTCCCTTGAACTGGCTACGGAAGCCCTGATGAAAGGGGACATTGATGTTCTTGTTACCGCACCTATCAATAAGGATGAAATGGTAAAGATGGGCTTTAAACATGCCGGACATACTGGGTATTTTGAAGAAAAATTCAGTAAAAAAGGGCTTATGTTCCTGGTTACGGAAGACCTGAAAGTAGCTGTTTCTACCCACCACATTCCAATTGCCAGTGTTGCAGAAAACATTTCCAAAGAAAAAATAAAAAAACAGATCAGAGCTTTAAACCAAACGCTGATCGAAGATTTCTGTGTACAGAAGCCGAAGATTGCAGTGCTGGGATTAAACCCTCATGCAGGAGATGGCGGAGTGATCGGAAAGGAAGAAATCGAGATCATAGAACCAGCCATAAAAGAGCTTTCAGACAATGGAATTCTGGCTTTCGGGCCTTATCCCGCAGACAGTTTCTTCCAGCCGGGCAAATACAGGAATTTTGACGCTGTGTTAGCAATGTACCATGATCAGGGCCTGGCTCCGTTCAAAACACTGGCTTATGAAGAAGGAGTAAATTATACAGCCGGACTTCCATTTATCAGAACCTCCCCGGACCATGGAGTGGCATATGATATTGCGGGGAAAAACATAGCTGATGCGCAGAGTTTTACTGAAGCCATCTTCACGGCTATCAAGATTTTCAGGAACAGAACCGAATATAACGATCTGATGACCAACAGGATGCAGCCTAGAAAAATGGCTGTTGACAACGGAGTGGATGAAGATCTGCCTGATGAACCCGAAATATAATTATTAAAAACAAATTTTAAATTAATTTGTTATGTATTTTATTTGTAATTATAAAAAATTTGCATATTTTTGCACACTCATTTTATGGACAAGTTAAGAAACTATGACGTAAGCTTTTCCGGACTCAAAAACGGGAAGCACGTGTTCAAATTTGAGATAGATAATGCGTTCTTTCAATTATTTGACACTGAACAGGAATTTACAAATCCTAAAATAACAGCAGATGTTTTTCTTGAAAAGCATACTACTTTTTTAGAATTTGAGATCAAAATACACGGAACTGTGGAACTTATTTGTGATATCACAAATGATGAATTCAACTATCCTGTGGAACATGAGATTAAGATTTTGATCAATTTTGGTGAGGAATATGATGACAGTAATGAAGAGGTTATTACTATACCGGCCTCAGATCATGCATTCAACGTAGCTCAGCTGATTTATGAAAATGTACAGCTTTCCATACCAATGAAAAAAATTTCACCGAATGTAACCGATGAAGATCTGGAAATCCTGAACAGGTTCAGTCCAAAAGATATTGAAGAGTCCGAAGAAGAGGAACATGAGAGCGATCCGAGATGGGACGCCTTAAGAAAATTAAAAGACAATAATTAAATAAAATAATTTAAATATGATGAGATGATGAATCTCATCGCTCATCAATTAAAAAAGTTATTCAAAATGGCACATCCTAAGAGAAGACAGTCGTCCACAAGAAGAGATAAGAGAAGAACTCATTATAAAGCAGTAGTTCCTCAATTAGCTAAAGATGCAACAACTGGTGAACTTCACCTTTACCACAGAGCTCACTGGCATGAAGGAAAACTTTATTACAGAGGTAAAGTAGTATTGGAAAAAGAAGTAGCAACTACAGAAGAAAACTAAGAGTCGCTTTTTCGCTGAAAAAGCCTCATTTTAATACAAAAACCGCTCAATTTAGATAAAATTAGGCGGTTTTTTGTTGTTTTTTATGTTTTTTTGGTATCTTTGGGTCAAAATCAAATATCAAATTTATGGACATTAAAGACATACAAAATCTTATTAAGTTTGTATCTAAGGCTGAAGTTTCAGAAGTAAAATACAAAACTAAAGATTTCGAAATCACTATTAAAACTCCATTAGCCGGTAGCGATGCGGTATATGCACAGCCAGCAGTTTACCACACAGCTCCTCAGGCAGCTGCTCCCGCTCCTGTAGCAGCAGTTCCGGCAGCAGCACCAGTTGAAAAAGCTGAAGCAGCATCTGATGACAGCAAATATGTGGCTATCAAATCTCCAATGATCGGTACTTTTTACAGAAAACCGTCTCCGGATAAGGACGTATTCGTAAACGTGGGCGATGAAATTACTGCAGGAAAAGTAGTTTGCGTAATCGAAGCAATGAAGTTATTCAACCAGATTGATTCTGAGATCAGCGGAAAAATCGTGAAGATCCTGGTAGATGATGCTACTCCGGTAGAATATGACCAGCCTTTATTCTTAGTAGATCCATCTTAATTCAGAAGTTAGATGTTAGACATTAGATGTTAGACTTAATTCTGCATTCAAAATAACATTATCTAATTTTCAAATTATCTAATTTTCAAATTAAAAAAGATGTTCAAAAAAATATTAATAGCCAATCGTGGCGAAATTGCAATGCGTATCTTACGTACCTGCAAAGAAATGGGTATCAAAACCGTTGCAGTATACTCTACTGCGGACAAAGACAGTCTTCACGTAAGATTTGCTGATGAAGCGGTTTGTATAGGCCCTGCGATGAGCAAAGACTCATATCTTAAAATTCCTAATATTATTGCAGCAGCAGAAATTACCAATGCTGATGCTATTCATCCGGGTTACGGATTCCTTTCTGAAAATGCTAATTTCTCAGGAATCTGCCAGAAAAACAACATCAAATTTATTGGTGCTTCTCCCGAGCAGATTGAAAAAATGGGTGATAAAGCCAATGCCAAAGCAACGATGAAAGCTGCAGGAGTACCATGTGTACCAGGTTCTGACGGTCTGATCGAATCTTATGAGCATGCTGTAAAAGTAGCAGAAGAAACAGGATATCCTGTTATGATCAAAGCTACTGCAGGTGGTGGTGGAAAAGGGATGAGAGCTGTATGGAAAGCTGAAGACCTTAAAGATCACTGGGAATCTGCAATTCAGGAAGCTGTAGCCGCCTTCGGAAACGGAGGAATGTACATGGAAAAATTGATTGAAGAGCCAAGACATATCGAAATTCAGGTTGCTGGCGACCAGTACGGAAAAGCATGTCACCTTTCTGAAAGAGACTGTTCTGTACAGAGAAGAAACCAAAAACTGACTGAAGAAACTCCTTCTCCGTTCATGACTGATGAACTTCGTGAGAAAATGGGTGAAGCGGCTGTAAAAGCGGCTGAATTTATTGGATATGAAGGGGTAGGAACTATTGAATTCCTTGTAGACAAGCACAGAAATTTCTATTTCATGGAAATGAACACAAGAATCCAGGTAGAGCATCCTATTACTGAGCAGGTAATTGATTATGACCTGATCAGAGAACAGATTCTTCTTGCTGCGGGAACTCCTATTTCAGGAATCAATTACTACCCGAAATTACACTCAATTGAGTGCAGAATCAATGCTGAAGATCCTTATGCAGACTTCAGACCGTCTCCGGGAAAAATCACAGGATTAAATATCCCAGGCGGACACGGAATCAGAGTGGATACTCACGTATATTCCGGATACACCATTCCTTCCAACTATGATTCAATGATCGCAAAACTTATCACTACGGCTCAAACCCGTGATGAGGCTATTGCCAAAATGAGACGTGCTTTGGAAGAATTCTATATTGAAGGAGTAAAAACAACGATTCCTTTCCACAGACAACTGATGGATAATGAAGATTATCTGGCAGGAAACTACACAACAAAATTCATGGAGGATTTTGTAATGGACAGAAAATATGATAATCACTAAGATTATTGGTATATACATTTTAAACTGCCTCATTCCGGGGCAGTTTTTTTATGTTCAGATTTTTGAGGCTTTTATCTTTTCAAAAAGTAGAACTAATTTCCCGGAAACCCTTTCAAACTCTCTGCCCAACAGGAGTTAATAAATCTTTAATATTAAATTCATAAACCACTGATTACTAACAAATAAAAAAACCTAACACTTGTTAGTAGAAGAATTACGACACTTTTTCAAATTTCCTTAAAAAATTTTCCTGATTGTATAATTACTTCTATTTTTGGTGATATAAACAACAAATCACAAAATATTAACAATTAAAATTTACTAATCATGGCAGAAAGAAATTCAAGAGGAATTCTAAAATTCAACGGCGGTGAAGGACAGAAGTTATTAAAGCTTAACTACAGTGTATCCCGTACTACAGATGTATCAGGAAGAGTAGCATCAGATCCTTCCAATGCATTGATCAAAATCACAGTAGAGGCAACTGAAAAATCAGACATTCTGGAAAGTCTTCTTAACGGAAAATACAAACCTACAACCGGAGAGGTTACCTTCAACAAGTCTCACGAAGAAGGAACACTTACTACTTTGAAATGGGAAAACGGATACGTAATTCAGCACGAAGTAGACTTTGATGCAGTAGATGAAAACAGCATGTACATCAGCTTCATTGTAAGCGCTGAGCTTATCGATCTGGGTACTTCTTCTTATAGAGCGGAATGGCCTACATCTTAAAAGTAATTCCTACCTCAAGAAAAAAACAGCAGACAGAATGGTAAACCGTAAGGAATACCGTTCTGTCTTTTTTGATTCTAATAGTGTCTTGGTTAATTTCTACAAAAAATACGAAGATGATATAAGATTTATATTATCCGATTTTTAAAGCAGCATCCTGCCAGAAAAAATGAGTCTAAGGAGAAAATGTACAGATAAATACAGAAAGGAATTATTATTGCTTCAATACAAAAAAATAATATCATGGCAGGCGAAGATATCACGGAAACTCAAGAACGAAAAAGCATTAACAGCGGAAAACAGGTAAAAATGCAATAACGGCAAACAAATCTATGTTGAAAAATATTTTTAAATACATTTTTATTGCAGGAATGGTATGGTTTGTCATCCATTCAATTTATATAACGGCAGATGGGTTAATCAATACTCAACAAAATGCTGATTTGGCAGTTGTGCTTGGCAATAAAGTTAATGAAGACGGAACCCTGTCTCCCAGATTGAAAGCCAGATTAGATGAGACAATCAAACTCTATAGAAAAAAACAGGTAAAAGAAATATTGGTAAGCGGCGGCCTGGGTAAAGAAGGATATTGGGAAGGAAGTGAGATGAAGAAATACCTGATTGAAAATAAAATTCCTTCTGACAAAATTATTACAGACAATCATGGTGATACTACTGAAAAAACTGTTATTAATTCAGTAAGAATTGCAGACAGCTTAAAGTATAAAAGTATCATTTCAGTCTCTCAATACTATCATCAGACCCGTATTAAAAAATTGTTCAGAAAGCATCACTTTAACAATATAACCAGCTCCAGCCCTGAGTACTTTGAAATTAGGGATCTGTATTCAATTTTCAGAGAATTTTTTGCCTATTATTTATAATACACAAACCTGATACTGCCATAGACAAAAAATAATGGAAAAAATTCAGCATACTATTGTCTATAAATCGGAGGCAAAAGAAAACACATTGAAACAGCAATCATCTTTTCAGATAATAAAGGAAAAACAATAAAAAAACTCAAAATCATCTTCGAAAGATATAAAACCTGTCACAGCTAATTCACAAAAGAAATATTTTCTGATGCAGCACTTACAAACCTTAAAATATACTTTAATTACTGCTATATACTGCATTATGTTTTTGTTCATGCATCTCATTAATAATGCTTAAATTTGTCGAAAACCGAAACATATGTCAACAGCAGCAACAGCAAAAAACTCACAGTATTTTATTGACCTTGAAGACAAACATGGAGCACACAACTATCACCCTCTTCCGGTAGTTCTTGACCGCGGAGAAGGCGTTTTTGTATGGGATGTTGAAGGCAAAAAATATTATGATTTCCTTTCCGCTTATTCTGCTGTAAACCAGGGGCACTCCCATCCTAAAATTGTAGCGGCACTGGTAGAGCAGGCCCAAAAGCTTGCCCTTACATCAAGAGCATTTTACAACTCAAAACTGGGCGAATACGAACAGAAAATCACTTCCCTTTTCGGATTCGATAAGGTTCTTCCTATGAATTCCGGAGCTGAAGCTGTAGAAACTGCCGTAAAACTGGCCAGAAAATGGAGCTATGAAGTAAAAGGAATTTCTGAAAATGCAGCTAAAATTATCGTTTGTGAAAATAATTTCCACGGAAGAACAACTACTATAGTTTCTTTCTCAAATGATCCCGATGCAAACCAGAACTATGGCCCTTTTACACCCGGATTTATAAAAATTCCATACAATGATATTACAGCACTGGAAGAAGTGCTCAACAGAGAAGCCGCAAATATTGCAGCTTTTCTGGTGGAACCTATTCAGGGAGAGGCCGGAGTGTATGTTCCGGATGAAGGCTTCCTGAAAAATGCTTCTGAACTATGTAAAAAACATAACGTATTGTTCATTGCAGATGAAGTTCAGACCGGCATCGCAAGAACAGGGCAGCTCATCGCATGTCACCACGAAAATGTGCAGCCGGACATCCTGATCCTAGGGAAAGCCCTTTCAGGAGGTATGTATCCTGTATCTGCGGTATTAGCCAATAATCATATTATGAATGTGATTAAGCCGGGGCAGCATGGTTCCACATTCGGAGGAAATCCTATTGCCTGCGCAGTGGCAGTAGCCGCTTTAGATGTGGTTGCCGATGAAAAATTGTCTGAAAGAGCAGAACATCTGGGTCAGCTTTTCAGAGCTGAAATTGAAAAAATTATTGAAAAAAATAATCTGATTACCAAAGTAAGAGGAAAAGGTCTTTTAAATGCTATTTTAATTAATGACACACCAGACAGCTCTACAGCATGGAATTTATGTCTGCAGTTAAAAGAAAACGGTCTGCTGGCAAAACCTACCCACGGAAATATCATTAGATTGGCACCACCTTTGGTTATTACAGAAGAGCAGCTTTTAGACTGCGTAAAAATCATTGAAAAAACTATCACAGAATTTCATTAATGAAGTTATCAGTCTGTTATATTGTTTTTAATGGAGAAAGGATCATTGAGAAAAGCATCAGGAGTATCCATGAGATAGCTGATGAAATTATTGTCGTTGATTCCTTTTCCACAGACAAAACCGAAGAAATTTGTACCGGGTTTCCGAAGGTAAAATTTATCCGAAAAAAATTCTACGGCTTCGGCTGTCAGAAGAACTATACCCTGTCCGAAGCTTCAGGAGAATGGATATTGTTTTTAGATTCCGATGAAGTTCCGGATGCAGAGGCCGTAAATGCCATTAAAGAAATCCTACAAAATCCCAGTCCCCCTTATAATGTTTATGAAATCCACTTCAACAATATTTTGCTGAAGAAAACCATTAAATATGGTGGCTGGGGCAACGTATGGAGAGAAAGATTCTTTAAAAAAGGGCATGGGAAATACACTGATGATCTGGTGCATGAGTGTTTTATAACACAGGATAAAAAAGGGAAACTGCCGGGAAATATTGATCATTATACCTACAAAAGCATTGCCCATCACATTGAAAAAATCAATAATTATACACAGTTGATGGCAGAAAAAAAGATCTCTAACGGAAAAACAGTATCCATTTTCAAGATTATTTTCTCCCCTTTCTTCGATTTTATGAAAACTTATTTCTTCAAGCTAGGTTTTCTGGATGGTATGGCCGGATTTTATATATCTGTTACCGGAGCATTTTACACATTCCTGAAATACATAAAGATCAACGAAATTCTTAAGTTCAAATAACACCTTAAGATCTTAAAATAAAAACAGCCGGACAAACATCAACTTTTTGTGCCGGCTGTTTTCGTTTTCTTTTCATTTTAATTCCATTTGGTTATAAATAGTCCGTTCGTTTCTGTTTGTATTTTCGCTGCTATTATCCGGATTTCTTTATCTAGATTTATAATCCATTGTTCAGCTGTTTTTATTAGTTTTTTAATTTTTTTTTTAAGCTGGCACACCTGATATTTAGTTAATTTTGAAAATTGTAACAGATGTCTTTTTATGTAGACTCATAGCAATAAATCAGTCAATAAGTAAAAACAATAGAATTATATAAACCGTAAGTAGCTTTTATAGTATAAACGTACGGATTGCAAAATTCAGATAACCATGCTCAAATTTGTTAAAAGGATGCTTGGCCTTTCAAAAACAGAAAGCATCCGTATTCTCATGTATCACAAAATTCTGCCGGAGAAAGAAATCACCAGTAGGGATTTGCTCACCGTATCCGCAGAAAACCTGGAAGAACACCTCAGGTATATTAAAAATAATTATAATACTATATTTTTCAATGACCTGAAGCCCGGCTGTCAGTTGAAACATAAACTCATTCTTACGTTTGATGACGGTTACCTCAACAATCTTCAGTATTTGGTTCCTTTGCTTGAAAAATATAAGCTGCAGGCCACCATCTTCATTCCAACGGAGCTTATCCAGAAATGTGAGGCTTATAATACTCCCCATCCTTAGGACAGTATTTAACAAAATTTAAGATATTTTTTTTCAATTTTTGGGCTAAAATTGTTAATAACTTTTTGGCCCTT
>NZ_JACHLC010000008.1 GCF_014207845.1 Chryseobacterium shigense | reverse complement strand
TCCTTGTTGACATAACTTATTTGATGTTAAAATTAAACTTTTTTTTGCTAATTTCATATCTTAAATTACTGTCTTAATTTTGGGGAGTATTATAGCTGATGAAAACCGCCAGCTGATGACATTTGATGAAATCAGATCTCTTAATCCTGAATTTGTTGAAATTGCATTGCACAGCCATTCCCACAGGAATTACTCACAAATTTCATTACAGGAAGCAGCGGATGACATTCATCAGAATATCCGTACTCTGGAAGAAAAAGCAATTCCTTTTACAAAAGTTCTCGCCTATCCTTATGGCAAGTTTCCTAAAAAAGGAGCACGGAAGAAGGAGTTTTTTTCCATACTTGAAAAAGCGGGAATTATTTCCGCAGTACGCATTGGCAATAATGTCGATTATTATCCTTGGAAAAATAAATTCGAGATCAAAAGAATTGACATTAAAGGAGGTGATAGTTTTGCCGTTTTTAAATGGAAATTGAAATTCGGAAAGACCAGACTTTAACGCAGCAGATCACTGTAAAGGTTTTCATAAGCATCTGCCATTTCCAGATACCCGAACTTTACAGCCCTTTCTTTCAGCTGTGAAGCATATTCTGCCGTTTTGGAACTGTAAAGCTGCATTCCTGACGCATATACCTGATGCATATGTTCAGCTGAAAAATCATCAAAATAAAAAGCCAGATCGCCGCCGATCTCAGGAAGGCTCGTCAGTTTGCTTAAAAAAACCGGTTTCCCAAAATACATTGCTTCCACAGGCGGAATCCCAAAGCCTTCTGCCAGTGAAGGATGACAATATGATTCACAGTGCTGTAGAAGAAAATACTTTTCATTATTATCCACGTTTTCCAGAATATGTACTCTTTCTTCCAGGCCTAAAGTTTTGATTTTTTCCAAAAACTTTTCTTTATAGACAGATTTTGCTGAAGAAGTTACCAGTACAAGATGCCTGTCGTTTCGGGAAATAAGATCAAGCAGCACTTCCTGATTCTTTTTCGGAAAAAGCACCCCGATATTAAGGATATATTTTTTTCCCATAAAGCTATACTTATTCTGCGAGCTGAATTCTGTGGTTTCAGGAAAGATGAGCCCGTTATAAATCACTTCTACCCTTACCTCTTTTTTGAAAGTAAAAAGTGCCCTGTTCTTCATAAAATCATCTTTTACAAATTCAGATATACAAACTACAGCATCTGCATTTCCGATATTTTTCTGAACAAGTTTTATGCTTTTTTTTACTTTCCGTTCTGAACTGCTGTCATGCAAAAAATTAAGATCATGAAGGGTAACCACCTTCTTCTGGCCTTTCTTTACAACGTGAAAATAATCCGAAAGCTGATGTACAGTATGAATAAGAGAAAAAGCCTTTGTGGTGAATGGAATTTTCTTCTGCCAGAACTTCCAGTCGATGACAGAAAATTTTTTTTTTGTATGTGGTATATTTTTTTTCGGACCGTAAAAAGTGTACTCAAAATCAGAGTCTTTTTCGTCCAGACCCTTTATTAATGAAACACATACGTTGGCAATTCCCGACTTGGGATATTTTAATCTTTCGGCATCAATAAGAATTTTCTTTTGCATTCCGGTCACGGTTTGCATCAAAAATATAAATTTAATTATGAAATTTTTATTTTTGCAGTATGAAAATTTGTTTAATCAGCTTCGATTTCTGGCATTATGATGAACACATAGTGGAAAAACTGAGTGATAAAGGCATCGAAGCATGCCATATCAACATCGGAGCCTTTACCCATAAAAATACCGGAGAGCGTATAAAAAACACTTTCAGCAAGATTTTTCTGGGTAAAAACCCGAAACATCACAAAAGACAAAGTTTCATATTGGAATCCCTGGAAAAAATAGGAAAGCAGGATCAGATTTTAGTAATCAATCCTGAAGCTATTGAAGAAAGCATCCACAAAAAAATCAGAGAATATGCAGACCGGAATATTGCTTACCTCTACGACAGCATGGCCAGAAACCCTGCAACCCATCTTCTGCATTATTTTGACACGATATTTTCCTTCGATGATAATGATGTAAAGAATTTTGGATTCGAAAAGATAACCAATTACAATTACCTTGATCATTTGCCTGCAGAAAAGCAGCATCCCAAGCTGGATCTGTTTTATATTACGTCTTATGATCAGAAAAGGCTTTCAGCCCTGAACCTTCTTATCAACAGGCTGCTTCCGATGGAAATAAAATTCGAGGTATATATGGTTGGCAAAAAAGGCTGGAAAAATAAGCTGAACCAGATCATTGATCAGAAGAATATCGAGATTTTAAAATTCGGAAGAAAGAAAATAGCCCATCACGCATTGCCTTCCTATTATAAAAATACCAAAGTAATCCTTGACCTGATGCGTGCGGACCAGACCGGACTCAGCTTCAGAATATTTGAGGCAATGGCTCTGGAAAAGAAAATTATTACGGATAATCCTACGATCAAAACTTATGATTTTTATAATCCCAATAATATTTTGGTACTGGATAAGAATTTCCGTAATGTGAAAAAAGATTTTTTCACTACCCCATACGAAAAGCTGCCGAAAGAAGTTTATGATAAGTATACCCTCGATCATTGGGTGAACACAGTATTTAAACTGAATTCATGAAAGAAATAAAAAATGTGCTTATTGTAACCCGTGAGTACAAGTGTTCACGAACTCCCAAAGTAGGAGGTACGGGCGTTTTTTACAAAAATCTGTGTACAGAACTTGCCGGAAGAGGAATTTCGGTGCATGTTTTCCTTATCTCGAAGTATGCATTCGATATTGAGGAAGAGGGTGTAAAGATTTTTTCAATTAAAGATATTTTCAAATCAAATCCTCTTCTGGAGCTTACAAGATCTTTTACAGGAAAGATAAAAGCACTGGAAAAAATTCATTTTCAAACCTACCTGTCTGAAAAGAAAAATATTTCCGCTAAAATAAGTACCTGGATCAGGAAAAACAATTTACATTTTGATGTGGCGGAAACCCATGATTTTGACGGCCTGGCGCTTTCCATTCCTAAAGAAATCCCTTATGCAATAAGATGCCACGGTTCCTGGTCTGTACTTGAAAAATATTTCGGATACAAAAAAGTTCACAAAGGAAGAGTTTTTTGTGAAAAAGAAGCTTTTAAAATTTCGAAAAATATCATTACCATATCAAAATACAATGAGACGATCAACAGGAGCCTGTTTGATATTAAAGATCCTAAGCTCATTTACAATGGGATTGATGAAAACTTCTACAAACCGTCTGAAAATTCTGTAATCATCCCTCAATCTGTTTTCTATTTAGGAAATGTATCTTATGAAAAAGGAGCGGAAACTCTTATCAGCGCCTTTATTAAGCTTAAAAAAAGCTATCCCGGGGCATCGCTTCATTTTATAGGGAATCCTAACCATTACCCCGCCTATATCACAGAGAATATCCCGGATTCTGAAACCAGAAATTTTGTCCATTTTTACGGGAATAAGACAGGGGTGGAAATTATAGACCTTATCGGCAAAGCAGAGGTGGTATGCTTCCCCTCCAAAGGTGAAAATTTTAGCTTATCTTTGCTTGAGGTAATGGCTATGCAGAAGCCTGTTGTATGTTCCGCTATAGATTCTTTTAAGGAAATCATAGAAGAACCTGTAAACGGTATGATTGCTGAAGAAGAAAACTTCCATGAAAAGATAAGTCTTCTTTTTGAAGATAATGAACTCCGAAACAGGCTGTCAGTCAATGCCAGGAAATTAATAGAATTAAAATTCGGTATTGACAGGATGATTGATGAGACTTTAAGCTATTACCAGGAAATTATATAGAGGCAAAGTCTCCGGGTATCAGGAGCAATAAACAACCGAACTTTTTAGGTTATTCCCAAGTTTTAGAATATGAATGCGAAGGAACAGATTGAAAATTTAGAAAAACAGCTTAAAGCACTCAGAAAAAAATATTATATCAAGTCTTTTTTCAGAAAAGCGAAAAGGCTCGTGACGGATTTTTTACCACTGGATTCTATTCCTTCCGAAAATTGTACGGAAAGAATTAAGATCAGCGAAAAACAGGAATCGGAACTTTTTCTGCCCAAAACTTTTGACCGTCCCCAGGTTTCTCTAAAAACCCCTAAAAACGGCATAGAGATTTTAGCTCTTCAGAATGTATTGTGCATTCCCAATTCCACCTATTTTTTAGATCTCAAGAAAGAAAAGATATATTACGAAAGATGGCATGATGACGACAGGATTACATACGTTTACAATACCAATAACCTGATGCAGCATTCCATGACGCTTGCCAAGGTAAAGAACTACAAAAATGTGTATTATGATGAAGAGGCTATTTTTCTGGGCGGAACCTTTACCTTCAATTATTATCATTTTCTGGTGGATATTCTTTCCAAGGTTGAGTTTTTCAAATATATTCCGGATGCCAAGAACAAACTGATCGTTATAGATGAGGATATACAGAAAGTTGAGAACATGAAAGATCTTTTACATTTCTTTCTCAAAGACTATAAGATTATATTTCTAAGCCACGAAAAAAATTATTACCAGTTTAAAAAGCTGTGGCATATCACAAGTAATAATTACGCTGTTCCGAATATTATGCCCGGTATGGAATATGAGGCCGGGTTCACCAAGCTGTCGGGTTCTTCCCTGCAATATCTCAGAAAGGTAGCATTTGATAACCTGGATCTTTCAAAAGTCCGCATTGAGCCGGTTAAAAAAATATTTATTTCCAGAAGATCCCAGTACAGAAAGTATAATGATGATGAAATTTTTGAAACGGCAAAAAAATATGGTTTTGAAGAAGTATTCTTTGAAGACCTGAATATCCACGAACAGATTTTTCTTGTAAACAATGCCGAATATATCATAGGCCCCAGCGGTGCTGCCTGGACGAATGTTCTGTTTGCCAATGCAGGCGCAAAAGGCCTCAGCTGGTTCAGTTCTGTGTGGGGAGATTTCGCTATTTTCTCTACTTTAGCAAAAGAGGTTGGTTTTGATCTTTATTTCTATATTTACCCGCAGGATTATGAAGGCTTCCATGAGGATTACCGTTTGGATCCTGAGATTTTCAGCCAATACCTGGATAAACTGATCAATATATCAGAAAACGCGAATTAAACAGATGATGATTACAAAATATGAATTTAACAACGGCTTATAATAAAAAACAGATTTTCTCGTACGGAATATTATTTTTATCAGGCCTGTATTTTGTTTTCATAAGTGTTTACTCCATTAACCAGGCTGACTTAGGATTTCAATTGTCTGCAGTAGGAAGGTTAAAAGCGGGACAGGTTATTTACAAGGATTTCGATTTTATCCGCCCTTTTTTTGGGGTTATTTTTTGGGATTATCTTCTGAAGTATATTCCGTTGCAGTTTGATTATTCAATTTTAATTTCCAGGATTCTTGTCATTATAGAAAGCTTTATCATCTGTCGGGTTATACAGAAGCTTGTTTTTGACAGAGAAGATCTGTACACTACTGTATTTCTGACATTATGTTTTCTCCATACTTTTCCTGTTATGCCATGGCATACTATAGATGGAATTTTCTTTTCTGTGCTTGCATTACTGTTTTATAAAAAAAAATGGTATCTGAGCGCACTTCTTTTTATTGTATTTGCATCACTTACCAAACAATCGTTCGCTATTTTCGGACTGGGTGCATCCCTCATTATCATGATTGATCTGTTTAAAAAACCGGTAATTACAAAAAAAGATCTTTACGTATTTATTCCTTCCTTTTTATTTTTAATTGCAGTACTGTTTCAATACAGGATTATTGAAAATTTTAACTTATTTGCAGAACAGGTTTTACATTCTGCTTCACCGTCTTATCTTTATGAAGGCTGCATAGCTCCTTATCTCTTCTTTGAAAAGAATTTTCTTACTGTACTTTATATCCTTTCCCTGATCCTGATCTATTTCATAAACATTAACAGAAAAGTATTTGAAATACTCTTGATTATCATATTGCCCGTTTTTATCATATATCCTTTTTTTAATAGCGGCCAATTCAAGGGAGCTTATGTTTTGTATGTCTTCTTATTCATCTTATTTCTAAAGTACGAACGGCAAAATAAATTTATATTTTTATTACTGTTCCTGGGATGGTGCTCTTCTATTTCCTGGGGATATAATACACCCGCTTTTTTTATTTTAATTCTTCTTTACAGATTTATAGAAAAACAAGACCGGTTATTCTTACCATTATGGGGAATCATATTAACCGTCTTTTCAATATACAGAAGTAAGTACCCCTATTCCTCTGAAAGTCTTACCCCTAAACACCTCTTTATTAAAAACATCCCGGCAGTTTCAGGGCTGTTGGTTTCAGAAAAAGAATATTCCTATATTCTGGAAGCACAGCAGATAAATAAATTGCATAAAGATGTTATATTCTTACCAGCATCACCCCTTTTGGATATTATTAACGTAAGCTATTTAAACCGCGCCTCCTGGGAAATGGATGTTGAATATCCCAGCTGGAAATCTGATCTTCAAAAATTCAAAAGAAATACAATAGCAGTAGACAACAGTCTTTTCCCTTATTATAAAGAAGGTTTTTTCATCAGCTCAATAACCCTTGAACTGATGAAACAAAAAAAAGTAATCAGAAAGACAAAATATTTTACTGTTTACAGTAATTAAACTCATCATCTCTAAATCAGTATCTTTAAACAATGAATACTCCGCCGCTTGTAAGCCTCATTATCATCACCATGAACCATGAAAAGTTCATAAAGCAGGCATGCGTATCAGCCATTTCACAGACCTACCCCAATTATGAGATCATTTTTTTGGATAATGCCTCCAGAGACAGGACATTTGAAAATGCAGAAAAAGTGCTTTCAAAATTCGGGCAGCATTATGAAATGATCAGGAATACGGAAAACTTTGGTGTGGCAAAAAATATCAACATTGCGGTTTCACATGCTTCAGGTGAGTATATTTCCCTGCTTTCCGGAGATGACTGGTACACGGAAGACAGCCTTTCTGAAAAAGTATCTTATATTCAGAAAAATCCAATAGATTTTATTCTTTCTGATGGGTATAAATATTATCAGGCAGAAGATAAAACTACAGATGCCTACACTCCTAAAGAAAAAAAACACATCATCGATAGCCTTGACAATTTTTTTCATGAAAACGTTTCTGAAAACAAAACAGCCAATGTAGGAACATTTGTAAAAAGAGATCTTCTGGTACAATACCCTTTTGATGAAAGCATCAATACTGAAGACTGGGATATGAATCTGAGGTTAACATCCAAAGGTTTTAAAATAGGATTCATTGATAAAAAGCTATTTTACTACAGGATACTCTCCACAAGCCTTTCAAGAAACTGGAAGCTGATGAAAGACTCTTACGAGAAAGTTACCTATAAATACATCGATTATATAAAAGCCGATAAAGAGCTTTATAAAAAATACAGGCTTAAACTTATCCATTTTAAATACGAAATTCTCCTCTCCGAAACAACTTCAGAGTCTGAAAAACAATATTTGCGAAAAGAATGGAAGAAAGAAAAATACAGAGTCAAGTACAAAAATCCCATTTTATTCTTTAAACTGCTGATGCTTAAATAAGTATAAAACAATTTTATTATTTTTCATACTGATATAGACAAAAATACACAAAATTTCAACCACTGATTTGCATTGATCTTTATGTTATACTTTATTAAAAGTACTAGAATTATACACAATCATCTGTGCAAATCTGTGAAATCCGTGGTACACAAAATGTATTTTTTATAAAAATTGAATGAATGTAAAATACTACTGTTTTTGAACCACTTTCCTATTTTATAATCACTCATAACTGCTAAAATTTAGCATCCAGCTACAAACATCCCCCTTTCTTCAAGCTTCCGGCCCTTTAATCTTAATTTTATTCACCTGAACTCGGGTAATTTTAAGTAAATTTGCACAAAATTTTTATTGAAATGGAGAAAGTAAGAGTCCGTTTTGCTCCAAGTCCTACAGGACCTTTGCATTTGGGAGGCGTAAGAACCGCATTATATGATTATCTTTTTGCCAAAAACCAGGGAGGTGAATTTGTACTTCGTATTGAAGATACAGATACGGCAAGATATGTAGAAGGAGCTGAAGAATATATTGAAGAAGCTCTAGAATGGTGCGGCATCATTCCTGATGAAAGTCCTAAGAAAGGAGGGAAATTTGCCCCTTACAGACAATCCGAAAGAAGAGACATCTACGACAGATATACAGAGCAGATCCTGAAAACAGATTATGCCTACATCGCTTTCGATACACCGGAAGAACTGGATGCCATCCGTGCAGAATTTGAGGCAAAAGGAGACGTTTTCTCTTATGACAACAAAACAAGAAACAGGCTGAGAAACAGTATTGCGCTTTCCGAAGAGGAAGTTCAGCAATTACTGGACGAAAAAACACCTTACGTAGTAAGATTCAAAATGCCGGTAGACAGAATCCTGAATCTGGAAGACATCATCCGCGGAAAATCTGCAGTAAATACCAATACATTAGACGATAAAGTTCTTGTAAAGAACGATGGAATGCCTACTTACCATTTTGCCAACATCATTGATGACCACGAAATGGAAATTTCCCACGTAATCCGTGGAGAAGAATGGCTGCCCTCTTTAGGACTTCACACTTTACTATACGAAGCAATGGGTTGGGAAGCGCCTCAGTTCGCCCACCTTTCACTTATTTTAAAGCCTGAAGGAAAAGGAAAATTAAGCAAAAGAGACGGTGACAAGTTCGGGTTCCCGGTATTCCCGCTGGATTTCAAAGATCCCGCTACAGGAACCGTTTCTAAAGGATACAGGGAAAACGGATACCTTCCCGATGCATTCATCAATATGGTTGCCCTTCTGGGATGGTCTCCTGCAGATGACAAAGAAATACTGTCGCTGGACGAAATGTGCAAAGAATTTGATCTTCACAAAGTACATAAGGCAGGTGCCAGATTCAGCAAGGAAAAATCCGAGTGGTTCAACCATCAGTATATCCAGATGAAATCTGCCGAAGAACTTCTTCAGATCTTAAAGAATACGGATCTTAACCTTTCCGGTATTTCTGATAAAAAACTGATAAAGATCATCGGTTTGATGAAAGAAAGAGCTACGTTTCCGAAAGACATTTACGAAAACGGGAAATTTTTCTTCGAAGCTCCGGTTTCTTATGATGAAAAAGCATCGAAAAAAGCATGGAACGAAGAAACTTCTGCCATTTTAGGTGAATTGGCAGAAAATCTTAACACTACTGAATTTACCTCAGAAACATTAAAGCAGGCAGTTCATGATTTTGCGGAAAACAAAGGCCTGGGGATGGGAAAAGTAATGATGCCGTTACGTTTATCTTTGGTAGGAGAACTGAAAGGCCCGGACGTTCCCGACATCATGGAACTTCTTGGAAAAGAGGAAACTATCTCCCGAATAAACAATGCTATCAATAATTTTAAATAGTTTTTCATAATTTTTCATAAATTTGAAAGATTTAATTTACTTCAAGAAATGGAATATTTAAGTTTCGAGCTTCCTATAAAAGATCTGATGGACCAACTTCAGACTTGCTCTTTGGTAGGAGAAGAAAGTGGTGTTGATGTAAAATTAGCATGCAGCCAGATCGAGGATAAGATTCTGGAAAAGAAAAAAGAAATCTACGGAAATCTTACCCCTTGGCAAAGAGTACAATTATCCCGTCACCCGGATCGTCCTTATACATTAGACTATATCAACGGAATGGTGGATAAAGGAAGTTTCCTGGAACTTCACGGAGACAGAAATTTCGCAGACGACCCTGCAATGATTGGCGGATTGGCTACATTGGACGGTCAGAAGATAATGATCATAGGAACCCAGAAAGGGAGAACAACCAAAGAAAGACAGTACAGAAGATTCGGAATGCCGAATCCTGAAGGATACAGAAAAGCTTTACGACTGATGAAGCTTGCTGAAAAATTCAAAATCCCTGTAGTAACTTTAGTAGATACACCGGGAGCTTATCCTGGATTAGAAGCTGAAGAAAGAGGCCAGGGAGAAGCTATCGCCAGAAATATTTTCGAAATGGTTCAGCTTAAAACTCCTATTTTCACCTATATCATTGGTGAAGGAGCAAGCGGCGGAGCTTTGGGGATAGGCGTAGGAAACAAAGTATACATGCTTGAAAACACATGGTACACCGTAATTGCACCGGAAAGCTGCTCTTCCATCTTATGGAGAAACTGGGATCACAAAGAAGATGCAGCCAATGCATTGAACCTTACTCCAAAAGATGCTTTAAGAGAAAAATTCATTGACGGGATTATCGAAGAACCGCTTGGAGGTGCTCAGTATGATCCGGAAGCTGCTTACCTGAACCTTAAACATTCAATTTTACAGAATATCAAAGCTTTTTCAAAGTTCTCAGGACAGGAACTTGAAACCCAGAGACAGGAGAAATTCATTGCGATGGGACAGTTTAAAGGATAAAAAAACAAAACGGCTAAGAAATTTCTTAGCCGTTTTTGTTTATAGTTCAGTTTTAATTTATATTACTCAGCTACATTAAGAGCAATTTCAATATCCTGGGTCACTTTCTTGATTGACGAATATTTTGCATCGCACACCATGGTGGTCAGTACATATTCACCCTTATCAATCAGGATAAAATTCTGTCCTTTTGCAGGAACAGTTAAATTATAATATTTTTTTCCGCTGATCTTTATCACCAGATTACAGCTTGATTTGTTCTTAATATTGACATAAGCCTCATTTTTATTTATATCATTATTAAAAAGATGGGTAAGCATTGCTGCCGTTTTCTTATTGGCCTCACTAGGTCCTGATTTGGCAACACCGGCAGTTTTGGCAGAGTTTGTCGAAGCATAGCTTGCCAGCCTCTCTTCTTTCAAAGCGTTTATAGCATCATTTACTTTATCTGTGTTCTTGCTGTTACTTTCAGCAGATGCTTTATTGGCAGCCATCACTTTACCACTGTTCAGTTCATTGTTCTGAACTATTTTTTCTATTTTCTCTTTACTGATAGGTTTAATCGTAGGTTTGGCTTCAGGAGAATTGTCAGCCATAATCATCTCAATAAGCTTTCTTTTAAAATAATCTGTTTTGGCGTGGCCGGGATTCTGTTTCAGGAAGCCTGCAATTACCCTGGCCTCTTTTGATGCTTCGGCATCCTGTTCTGTATAAATGATTACCGTTTCTTTTTCAACTACGGCTTTGGATTTCGATTTCTTCTTTTTTTGGGAGAAACCCAAGGCAAAAACGCATAGAAATATAAGTAGAAATATTTTTTTCATTAATCAGGTCTTTAAAATAGTATTAAATATATCAATAACGTGAAAAGTCATTTTTTAGTTTATCATTAAAATCATTATCTTTGCACTGCTTTAAAATTAAGCTAAAAATTAATACTAATCTTAAATAAAAAAATAATACATATTATGTCTTATACACCAGCTGCTGCAGATGTAGCAAAATTAAGAAACCAAACAGGTGCAGGTATGATGGACTGCAAGAAAGCTCTAGTTGAAGCAGAAGGAGACTTCGAAAAAGCAGTAGATATCCTTAGAAAAAAAGGACAGAAAGTAGCTGCTAACAGAGCTGACAGAGAGTCTGCTGAAGGTGCTGTTATCGCCAGAGTAAACGAAGATAACACTTTAGGGGCTATCATCTCTCTAAACTGCGAAACTGACTTCGTTGCTAAAAATGAAGCTTTCATTGAACTTGCTTACGAATTAGCTGAAATGGCTATCTTCGCTGCTACTAAAGAAGAGCTTTTAGCTACAGATTTCCACGGAATCACAGTTGCTGATAAATTAATCGAGCAGACAGGTGTTATCGGTGAAAAAATCGAGATCGGTACTTTCGAAAGAATTGAAGGACCATTCCTGGGAGCTTATATCCACGCTGGAAACAAAATTGCTGCTATCACTGCACTTTCTGCTAAAGTAGACGGAGCTGACGAAGCTGCTAAATCTGTTTCTATGCAGGTTGCTGCGATGAACCCTATCGCTCTTGATGAAACTCAGGTTTCTCAGGCAACTATTGATAAAGAATTAGAAATCGAAAGAGAACTTCTTACTAAAGAAGGTAAGCCTGAGAATATTATCGACAATATCCTTAAAGGTAAAATGCAGAGATTCTACAAAGACAACACACTGGTACACCAGTCTTTCATTAAAGATGCAGGTATTTCTGTTGCCGACTATGTGAAATCTGTAAACGGAGACCTTAAAGTAACAGGATTTGTAAGAGTAGCTTTAGCTTAATTATCTTTCAAATAAGAATACTGATCCCGGTGAAATTTCACCGGGATTTTTTATATCGCAGTGATGAGATTTTATTAAATATTAAAATTTATTAAATATTCAATAAAATAAACAACAACAGGAATACAAGTTAAATCTTTATATAAAAATCTGATTTTTAATACTTACATTTGCATCCCTTATTGAGAAAAATGAAAAAACTTCTACTAACCATTTGTACATTTCTTTGTTTATTATTCAATGCACAGCTTGATACAGACCATTGGTTTGCACCGATGGCTGCAAAAGCAGGAACTACAGGACTTCAGGGATATCTGTATCTTTCAACGAATGAAACGACTCCTTTTGATGTTCAGATCTACAACAGCAATACGTTGTATACAACAGTTTCTGTTAGTAAAGGAAATCCTGCACAGGTATCCATTCCCAATGATTTTCTCATTACAGATCAGCAGGGAGAGCTCTTCACACCTAATGCCATGGGAGTGTATGTGAAAGGGCCTAAAAAATTCTTCGCAAATTATAGATTTTCTCTTCAGAATCATGCAGAAATCATCACCTCTAAAGGTTTAGCCGGTCTTGGAAAAATATTTTATGCAGGTATGGCCCCTCTGACAGGAGTGGCTTATTATGTAAACTCAACAATAGGAATTACCGCTACAGAAGACAATACATTGGTTGTTGTTTCAGGATATAACCCGAATGTTGTTTTTTCTGATGGTTCATCAACTCCAACTAAAACTTTCACATTAAATCGGGGAGAATCCTATATAATGGATGCTGTAAGTGCAGATTCAAGCTATAATCTTGACGGGCTTGTCGGTGCAAAAATAGAAGCAACGAAACCCATTTCTGTAACCAATGGGAATTTTAATGGAATTTATACTAATTTAAATTTCACTAATAATGATGTTTTAATGGATCAGGCTGTGCCTGTAGATAGATTGGGAAAAGATTTTGTTGTGGTAAAAGGCAATGGATCTGTATCCTCAGAAATGGAAACCGCTTTGGTTATCGCAACTGAAAATAACACACAGCTTACCATCAACGGAGTTGCCTCAGGAATTACCCTAAATACCGGACAATACTATATGGTTCCCAGCAGCAATTATATTAATCAGGGAAATGGAAATTACAACATGGGAATTTCCTCAAACAAAAACATTTACGTTTATCAGTTTTTAGCCGGGGTTTCGGGAGGAAATGAGTATCCAACAGGAGGAATGAATTTTATTCCGCCTTTAAGCTGTTTCATGCCCAATAAAGTTGATGAGATTGGTTTTATCAATAGAATCGGGGGCCTGACTTATAGTACAAAATTAAATATCATTACCCAGACCGGGGCAACAGTTACTTACAACGGAGGGGCTATTGCGGCAGTAAACGGACCTTACCCTGTGACCGGAAACCCCAATTGGGTCACCTACTCTATTCCGAATGTTTCCGGGAATATCACTGTAAATTCAACAAAATCTGTTACGGCAGGAATTGCGGCAGGAAGCGGTGCTGTTGGTTATGGCGGATATTTTGCAGGATTCTCCTCTGTTCCGGTGATTTCAAAAACAGGAGATTGTTATTCAGGAATTTTATTACAGGTTGATAATACCTATGATGGATATCAGTGGTATTTAGATGGAAATATTATTCCGGGAGCAACTTCCTTCTCCATCAATCCTGAATTATACGGAGCAGGAACCTATACCTGTTTGGTTACAAAAAACAATTGCGACACAAGATTGACAGCCGGTTACAATTACACCTTATGTCCACCAATTACAACAACTACCTATAATATCGGATCATGTAATACAAAAGTAATTACTCCCGCTTTTACCAGTTCTGCACAGGTAATTGTTCCTTCACATACCAATATTATTTCACAGCCTGCCAATGGTACGGCAACAGTAAATCCCGCAACAGGGCAGATAACTTATACTCCCAATGCAGGACTTACAGCAGATACTACAGATTCTTTCATTTATTATGTTGACGGAAACGGAAATCCTGCAGATTTTGAATATTTCAAAATAGTCATAAACATTGATGTTCTTCAGACTCAAAATGCAACTATGTCTTCGTGTGCTGATGCCAGCGGAAACGGAACATTTAACCTTACTTCAGCTGTTGTAAGCCCTGATCCGGGAACTACAGTAATGTACTATACCAATGCTAATTTAACCGGACAGATTGCAAATCCTGCCAATTATTCAGGTCCTGCAGGAACAGTTTATGCTAATGTGACTTCAGCATTCGGGTGCTCCAAACCTGCACAGATCACATTGACACTGAATCCTTCGCCTAATGTGAATACAGGCAACTTCAATGCAAATCTTTGTGATGATAACTTTGACGGAATTATAAATGTGAATTTCGCGACTGTAACACCACAGATCGTAACCAATCCTGCCAATTTCACTGTAAAATATTATCTGGTTCAGGCAGATGCCACTGCTGGGAACAATAATACGCTGCCGGCTAACTGGAATTACAGTACCAATACAACTGTTTACGTAAGAGTTTCATCCAACGTTGGCGATTGTCCTCCTGCGTTCGGGCAGATCAATTTTACAATTGGAACCAGAATTACCTTAATTACGGGCTCCATTGCAGCTGATGTCTGCGATAATGATCTCAGCGGGTCTGAATCTGCCAATCTTAATGATTATAAAAATTTATTTACAACAGATCCTTCTGTAGTACTTTCATTCTACACTTCACTGGCTGATGCTCAGGCGGGAGTAAATGCTATTTCACCTACACAGAATATCACTTCAGTACATACCTATTATATCAGATTCCAAAGCAGTACAGGATGTCCGAATACCGGAATCCTTAAACTTACTTTGAAAACTCCTAAAAAATCTGACAGGCTTCACGATCAGGTAGTCTGCTCAGATGGAAAAGCAATACTGGATGCCGGTCCCGGATTCACATCTTATCTGTGGAATACAGGTGCTACAACGCCAAGCATTACAGCAGGTGCCGGAAATTATTACGTAGATCTTGGATTTAACGGCTGTGTATACCGCCAGAATGTAAATGTAACAACCGCTGAAGCACCCACAATTACCAAAATTGAAACATCCGGTCCTACAGCAACTCTTTATGTAACCGGAGGAACGCCTCCTTATCAGTATTCCATTGATGGAATTAATTATCAGACCTCCAATGTATTTATCGGGCTTTCAAGAGGAATACATAAGGTTTATGTGCTGGGCTCTGACGGATGTATGCCTGTAACCAAAGAATTCCTGATATTGAATCTGGTTAATGCTATCACGCCAAACGGCGACGGGCTTAATGATGTTCTGAATTATTCTGATCTGAAGATCAAACAGAATGTAAAAATAGAGGTTGCTGACCGCTATGGTGCTCCTGTTTATAAATCGTCTGATAAAAACTATATATGGGACGGAAAGGTAAACGGAAGGAACCTTCCTACGGGAACCTACTGGTATGTAATTACCTGGACAGAGCCTGATACAAAATTGCCAGTTTCATATTCCGGATGGCTTTTAATTAAAAATCGTGATTAATTTTTAACTTTTGTTATATTTATTTAATACTATTTCAAATATTATTTTAAATTTGTAGAAATCCTAATTCCACACACATGAAAAGATTTCTACTCAGCTTAGTATTACTTCTTTTATCAGTAAACACACTCTTTGCACAAAGAGATACGGAACACTGGTTTGCGCCTATGGCAGCAAAGCCCACTGCTATGCTAAATCTTAAGCAGGCCTTGTATTTTTCTACGGATTCCACTACACCGTTTCCTGTAGAAATATACAGCAATAACATACTGCTTGGAACAGTCACCATATCTAAAGGGGACCCTAAAACGTATGAGCTTACCACAACTAATATGGATAAGATGGTTACCAATCTTCCGGCTGATATGTTTATACCCATTGGTAAAGGAATCTATACAAAAGGAGCGAAACCATATTATGCCAATTTCAGGTTTAGTGTTACCAGCCACGGAGAAATATTAACTTCTAAAGGAAAAGCCGGAATCGGAAAAAAATTCTATGTTGCTTCTACCCCAATGACCGGCCAGTCCATTACTTTTTTAAATTTCACTGCCGGCGTTTTGGCTACTGAAGATAATACTACAGTTACCGTTTCCGGATACAGCCCGGGACTGCAGTTTACCAATGGTACTACGGGAACCACGAATCCAACAATGACATTCACCCTTAATAAAGGACAAGCATATATTATTGAAGGCAGGGACAATACAGGAACTAATGCCACAGGTTTTATCGGTGCCAAAATTGAATCCAATAAGCCGGTATCTGTTACAAATGGTAACTTCAACGGCCAGTTTGCCTTACCTTCAAGTGCAGGATCAGGAGGTTCCGATATTATTATGGACCAGTCCGTTCCTACTGATCGATTAGGAAATGAATTCGTTCTTGTAAAAGGAAACGGAGACAACAATGACGGAGATGAAGACGCATTGATTATTGCCACTGAGGATAATACAGAGGTTTACCTTAACGGATCTACTACCCCTATCCAAACATTGAATGCAGGACAGTGGGCAAGAGTAGGTGAAGGGCCTGGAGGAACTTATGTATTCCCATATATCGACCAGGGGAGTTCTCACTTCAATATGCACATTAAAACTTCAAAGAATGCCTATGTATATCAGCTTCTGGCTGGTCTTCCCAACAGTACGGCAACAGAAGGATTCAATTATATCCCGCCTTTGAACTGTTTCTTACCTAGAAAAATTGATGAAATAGGATTAATCAATGAGCTTCCTGAAACCAGTTCAAGTGGTACAAAAAATGTTAAATTAAATATCCTTACTGAAACAGGGGCAATTGTTAATGTTACCATGAACGGAGCTCCTCCTCCAACAATACAGGGGCCTTTTCCTGTAACAGGAACTACAGCATGGGTATCTTATTCTGTTCCCAATGCAATAGGAAATGTTACCGTTACTTCTTCAAAAGCAGTTACTGCAGGGATTTCTGCAGGTAGTGGTGCTGTAGGATACGGTGGATACTTTGCGGGATTCTCATCCATCCCTGTAATTGCAAAAAAATCAGGAGAATGTGCTCCAGGCATCGTTCTTGAAGTGGATGACAGCTATGAAGGTTACCAGTGGTTCCTAAACGGAACAGCTATCCCTGGGGCAACAGCCAATACATTTTCACCGGCAACTTCCGGGAACTATACGGTAAAAGTATCAATGGGCTCATGTCCGCCAGTTACAACACCAATCTATAAGGTATTTACCTGTTTAAAACTGACAACACAAACACTGAGTGCATGTTCTACAAAAGTAATTACACCTGCATTTACATCTTCAACACAAACTCCGGTACCAGGCACATTGGTAATTATTACAGCACCAACACATGGTACAGCTGTAGTAAATTCGAACGGAACAATCACTTACACTCCTACTGCCAACTATTACGGCCCGGATCAGATTGTATATAAATTCTGTGGTAATGCTACTGAATTTATCGATTGTGAGCAGGTGACTTTAAACCTTACTGTAGTACCATTTGTAGTGAGAGACGCAGTAATAAGTGCGTGCCAATATGACGTGGATCCATATGCTTATTTTGATCTTACCAAAGCCAGTGTTACTGATTATGGTGCAGTAACTAAAAAATATTATCCTACAATGGCTGATCTTACTGCAGGAACCAATGAGATTACTACTCCTCAAAATTACCCATCTGCAGGAGGATACGTTTATGTAAAAATTACCACCAACGAAGGATGTACGGCCAATGCAAAAATTCAGTTAATTGCCCTTCCAATCAAAAAATCACCACTCCTTGTTGACCAGTATATTTGTGCAGACAGTACAACCAACCTGGATGCAGGTCCGGGATATGATTCTTACTTATGGAGTACAGGAGCTACAACATCTTCTATTCAAAATGTAGGAATTGGAGAATATACTGTAATCTTAGGTAAAAACGGATGTCTGCTTCCACAGATCGTAAGAGTAAGAAAAGCGGAAGATCCGGTAATTACCAAAATTGAAATTTCCAACACAACGGCAACAGTTATTGTAAACGGTGGAAAACCTCCATACAAATATGCGATAGACTCACCAACCACTTGGCAGGACTCTAACGTATTTATAGGATTAACAAGAGGACAGCACACTTTCTATGTAAAAGATGCTTATAATTGTGATCCTACTACTGTGGAAGTAACAATCCCGAATTTAGTAAACGCCATTACTCCTAACGGAGATAATAAAAATGACTTTATAGATTACAGCGAGTTGGCTTATAAAGAAAACCTTTCTTTTGTAATTTATGACAGATACGGCAACATGATATTCACCGGAAATAAATTCAACAACTACAAGTGGGACGGAAAACATTATGACAAGAAACTTGTAACCGGAACATATTGGTATCATATCAACTGGAATGAATCCAATAAAGAGAAAACCCCTATTAATTACACCGGATGGATTTTAGTTAAAAATATTGAATAACCATTCTTGACAATAAATGATTAACCGCGATTTGAAATCGCGGTTTTTTTTTGACATAAAATCGATATTTTTTGAATATTTTACAATTCAACATAAAATATTCTGCTATTTTTGCCACAATCCTAATTCCCATATAAATGAAATCTTTTTTACTAACTCTTTTTTTGCTGTTCTCAACAGCTAATTCTCTTTTTGCGCAAAGAGATACGGAGCATTGGTTTGCTCCAATGGCAGCGCGAAGTACCAATGTTATAAGCCCGCAACAGGCACTGTATTTTTCAACAGACTCCACTACTCCGTTTCCGGTGGAAATTTACAGTAACAATATCCTGCTGGGAACTGTAACAGTATCCAAAGGCGCTCCACAAACATTCAACATTCCTTTAGGAAGTATCATTACAAGCAATACTTCTGAACTGTTCACCCCGGTAAGCAAAGGACTGTACACCAAAGGAACAAAACCTTATTTTGCAACCTTCAGGTTTTCTGTAAGCAGCCACGGTGAAATCCTGACTTCCAAAGGAAAAGCTGGAATCGGTAAAAAGTTTTATGCAGTAGTTTCGCCCATAGAAAATCCTGTTGTCGCCCTGAATTTCACCACCGGTGTAATGGCCACAGAGGACAATACTACGGTTACTGTCTCAGACTATTCTCCCGATGTAGAGTTTACCAACGGATGGACAGGGGTAACCAATCCTTCCCTGACATTCACCCTGAATAAAGGTCAGTCCTATATTATTGAAGGAGTTGGCGATAAAGCGGGAAACAAAGAAGGCTTTATCGGTGCTAAAATAGAGGCCGACAAACCTATTTCCGTAACGAATGGGAATTTCAACGGTCAGTTTGCCATCATCCCGCCCGGTTCATTTTACGACGGGGCTGACATTGTAATGGATCAATCTGTTCCGACCGACAGACTAGGTAATGAATTCGTTCTTGTAAAAGGAAACGGAGACATCAGCGAAAGAATGGAAGATGCCCTGATCGTTGCAACCGAAGGTGGTACGCAGGTATTCATTAATAACGGAGCAACACCGGTAGTCACTTTAAGCGAAGGCGAAAGCTACAGGGTAAACAAACTGAACAATACCAATTACATCAGTCAGGGGAATAACCACTACAATATGTACATTAAAACAACTAAAAATGTGTATGTATACCAATTGCTGGCAGGTGTTTCCAACAGTAATGCCACAGTGGGGTTCAATTACATTCCTCCTTTGAACTGTTACCTTCCGAGAAAAATTGATGAAATAGGCAACATTAATATCCTGCCTCCTACTACCAACAGTGTTAAGCTTAATATCCTGACAGAAACAGGAGCTGCCGTTACAGTAAACGGAGCTACTCCTCCTGCCGCCCAGGGCCCATATCCTGTATCCGGAACCTCATCATGGGTATCCTACTCTGTACCGAACGTTACCGGAAATGTAACGATCACTTCTTCGAAAGCAGTAACCGCAGGGATCTCCGGGGGAAGTGGTGTAGTGGGTTATGGCGGATATTTCGCCGGCTTCTCTTCTATTCCGGTGATTGCCAAACAGACTGGCGACTGTATTCCCGGAATTGTACTGGAACTGGATGACAGCTTTGATTCTTATCAATGGTTCAGGGATAATACACCCATTGCCGGAGCCACAACCAATTCCTATATTCCGACACAGTCAGGAAACTATACCGTAAAAATAACGGTAGGCTCCTGCCCTCCTGTAACTACTCCTGTATACAAAGTATTTACTTGTCTTACAGAAACCACATCAAACCAAACTGTATGTGATGGCGTTAAACTTATTGTCCCGACATTTACAAATTCTACCCAATCGGTAGTCCCTGGCAGTGTAATTATCGTAACACCACCTGTTAACGGTAATGCGGTAATTGATCCGGCTACAGGGGTTATCAGTTATGCTCCTGCTTATAATTATGTGGGACCTGATTCTTTTGTTTATAAATTTTGCGGCAATAACCCAGACTTTACAGACTGTGAGGAAGTAACACTCAATTTAACAGTTTCTGAAAGTCCTATCGTTAACAATGCATCTCTAAGAACGTGTTATTTAGAGGCCAATCCGGCTACAGGGTTATTTAATCTTACTAATGCATCGGTAACCACACAGGTTGGAGTTACCAAAAAATATTATCCTTCCCCTACAGATGCCGATAACAGCACGAATGAAATCCTGAATCCGGCTAATTATATTGCCCCTACCGGAGTGGCTTATGTAAAGGTAATCAATGCCAACGGCTGCTACAGAATTGCAGAAGTTTCACTTACCGTTCTTCCACCTGTAAAATCTACTGTTCTTGTTGATAAAATTATTTGTGTAGAAGATAAAACAACACTTGACGCAGGCCCCGGCTTTAATGGATATGAATGGAGTACGGGTGCAACCACACAGGCAATCCAGAATGTAGGAGTAGGAACCTATTGGGTAAAACTGAAAACCGGAGACTGTATCACTTTGCAGACAGTAAAAGTATACGCCTCCGAACAGCCGGTTGTCACCAATATTGACATTTCAAATACTACGGTTACGGTATATGCAACAGGCGGAAATCCTCCATACCAATATTCACTTGATAATATCCTGTGGCAGGATTCCAATATCTTCACAGATGTGGCGAGAGGAATATCGGCTGTGTACGTAAAAGATAGTTATAACTGCGACCCGATTAAAGTGGAAATCACCATTCCTAACCTGATCAATGCAATTACCCCTAACGATGACGGGGTAAATGATGTTCTTGATTATTCATTATTATCAGGTAAGAAGAATCTGGAGTTCACTATTTTTGACAGATACGGCAGCAAAATATTCCAGGGAGATCAATCAAACGGATATAAATGGAACGGAACATTAGGCGGAAGCAAAAGAGTTCCTACCGGAAACTACTGGTTTGACATTCACTGGAACGAACCTACTGGTAAACAGACTGCTGTAAAATACACCGGGTGGATTCTTGTTAAAAGCAGAGAATAATCTCTGAAAAAATACAGCTTTTTAAACCGCAGTTTCAGTACTGCGGTTTTTTTATTACTTTTTCGAGGTATAAATCCATTTTATTATTAAATTTGTGTTAAACCCTCCCCACTGAATGAAAAAAATTTTATCTTTTTTGTTTATACTTTTCTTTTTCACCTATTCCTTCGCTCAGTTGGACAGGGAACATTGGTTCGCACCAATGATGGATAGAAGTGCAAGCCCCAATCCTTATCAGAAATTATACTTATCTACCAACAGAACAACTCCTTTCCCTGTAAACATTTACAGCGACAATGTTCTTATCGGTACAGTAACCATCAGTAAAAATAATCCCCAGAAATTTGATGTACTCAGAAAATACATTATTACTACCCTTCAGGCAGATATGTTCACTCCTACCACGAAAGGATTATATCTGCAGGCAGAATTCCCTTTTTATGCCAATCTGAGATTTTCCGTATTCAATCATGCGGAGATCATAACTTCGAAAGGTATACCTTCTACAGGAAAAAACTTTTATGTGGCCAATGCACCCATAGCAGTTGTGAATCCCATCTTAAACTTCATGGCCAGCGTTCTTGCCACCGAGGACAATACAACGGTTACAGTAAGCGGTTATAAACCAACAGTACAGTTTTCAAACGGAACTACCGGGGTTACCAATCCCACAATGACTTTTACTCTTAACAAGGGACAATCCTATATTATAGACGGCTCCGGTACCACCAATACTGACGGCTTCATCGGGGCTAAAATTACGGCCAATAAACCTGTGAACGTTACCAATGGAAATTTCAACGGCCAGTATGCTGGAAATTTCCCTTCAAGCTCTGACATCTTAATGGATCAGGCTGTTCCTGTTGAAAGACTTGGAAGCGAGTTTGCCCTCGTAAAGGGAAACGGCAGCGTAGGATCCAGTATGGAAGGAGCCATAGTAATTGCTACCGAAGACAATACCCAGATCTTTGTTAATGATGAAATTCCTCCGCTTGCCACTTTAAATGCAGGCCAATATTTTATCATTCCGAATACAAAATATAAGCTACAGGGAACCTCACATTATAACCTTTACCTTAAAACATCAAAAAATGCCTACGTCTACCAGGTTCTTGCGGGAGATTCCGTTTCAGGAAGTGAAGTAGCAACCGGCGGATTCAATTTTATTCCGGCACTGAACTGCTATCTCCCAAAACAGATCAATGAATTGGGTTTTATTGATGAAAATTTTGTTCATTCCACTGCTAACCCTTCAGGAATTCTTAATATCCCGACAAAGCTGAATCTTATTACGGAAAGGGGCGCCACCGTTACAGTAAACGGAGCTGTTCCACCTGCCACAACGGGTCCATTCAACATGACAGGAACCAACAATTGGGTTACCTACGGCATACCTAATGTAACAGGGACCATCACTGTGATTTCTGACAAAGCAATTACCGCAGGAATTAATGCGGGAAGTAATGCGGTAGGATACGGAGGTTTCTTCGCCGGCTTTCCTACGCAGCCCGTTATTTTAAGATCGGGAGGAACCTGTGCTCCGGGAATTGTACTTACGGTAGATCCTGTAATTTATGACACTTATCAGTGGTATGTGAATGGAAATCTTATTCCGGGGGCTACAGGGTCATCTATCAGCCCTACGCAGTCCGGATATTATACCTGCTCAGTAACTATGGGCAGATGCGGTGCTTTGGTAACGGAACAGGTTAAGGTACTGAACTGTACAAAACTGACGACATCAATGTATAATGTATGCAGCTCACAGACCATAACTCCTACATTCAGCACCTCTCCCCAGACGCCTGTACCTTCTACGGTTGCCATCCTCACCCCTCCTACGTTGGGAACTGCAGTAATTGATCCTGTGACTGGTGCTATCACGTATACAGTCAATAATCCCGGAACTACCGGAACAGATACTTTTACCTATACTTTCTGTGGAAATGATCCCGTTTTTCCGGATTGTGAAACAGTAACTGTCACCGTGAATGTTCTTGCCCTTACCGTGACCAATGTTACATTGCATGCCTGTAATATCAACGGGCAGGGAACCTTTAATCTTACTTCCGCCAATGTAACCAATAACTCACCTGTAACCATTACGTACTACCCTACTTTAGCAGATGCCCAGACAGAAAATCCGGGAGCACTTATTACTTCTATAAATGCTTATACCGCACCGGACGGCACGGTTGTATATGCTGTGGTAAAAAATAATCAGGGTTGTAAAAGTATCGCCCAGATCACCCTTTCATTATACAATCTGGCTATTGTAGTGAATAATTATAATGGGACTTTCTGTGATGACAATATGGACGGAACAGTTACTGTCATGCTATCCAATATAACGGGCATCGTGCTGAATAATCCCGGTTACTTTACCAACGTAAGATATTACGCCACTCTTACCGATGCCAATGCCGGAAATGCCAATACACTCCCTAACAACTGGAGTTATACCGCAACAACCACAATTTACATCAGGGTGGAATCTCCTGATGGCTGCGCTGTAGTTGTGAAGCCTTTACAGTTCAGTATCGGAGCCCGTATTACTTTACTGACACCAGCAGTTGTTACAAGCATGTGTGATGATGATCTTGACGGAATAAAAACAGTAAACCTCACCCAGTTTATTCCACAGTTTACAGCAGATCCCGGTGTAACATATACTTTCCACGGAAGTTTAGCTGATGCTCAAAATAATATTAATGCCCTGTTAAGTACAGTCAACGTTACAGGCACACAAACTTATTATATCAGATTCGAGAAAAATGGTGTCTGCCCTGAGGTAGGATCTATCAAAATCACCATTAAAACCCCTAAAAAATCTGACATTTTAAAAGACCAGATCATCTGTCCAAAAGCTACCACTAAACTGGATGCCGGCCCTGGATTTGAAAAATACCTGTGGAGCACAGGGGATACTTCTCCTTCCATTTCCAATGTTCCTGTGGGTAGTTACTGGGTAGAGCTTACATTCAACGGATGTGTTTACAAACAATTTGTTACCGTTACAGAAGCTCCTCTTCCGATGATTGCTTCTATTGAAATTAACGGATCTACTGTAACTGTTGGAGCAAGTGGCGGAACTCCTCCCTATGAGTACTCTCTGGATGGGGTTAGTTGGCAGAGCTCAAACGTATTCAATAATGTACCGAGAGGAAGTCATATTGTCTTTGTGAGAGACTCCAAACTATGCGATGAAGTCAGTAAGCCGTTTGCCATCATCAATCTGATCAATACTATTACTCCTAATGGTGACGGGCATAATGATGAAATAGACTATTCTGCTTTAATGAGCAATACCAATCTGGAATTTAGAGTATTTGACCGCTACGGAGCCGAAATTTTCAGGGGAAGCCCGAGCAACCGATATACATGGGATGGAAGAATGGGCGGAAGACCTGTACCTACGGCTACTTACTGGTATTTTATCACCTGGACGGAATATGGCACTTCCACTTTTGTAAAATATACGAGCTGGTTGCTGGTAAAGCATAAATAATACTGTGTTTTTCCATTTAAATCTCATTTATAACATTCATTAACAGTTTAATGTTAAAGTTTAATATAACTTTAACCTGTAATCACTATCTAAATAGGTATAAATTGCTGTATTTCTACGTAATTTTGCCCTAATTATATGAAGAAGCTAATTACCCTTTTGCTGCTGATTTTTCTGGCAAAAATCCATGCACAGACCTATTCCGGAGAGGTATTTTTGAGAGACAATTCAATCTTGTATCTCAACCAGGTTTACGTAACCAATCTGAATACTCAGAAAACAGTGCTTACGGACTACAACGGTACTTATAATATTCCTGCAGTTCCCGGAGATGTCATCCGTTTTACTTCCATCGTCACAGAGCGGAAAGACGTGAAGCTTACTCCCCAGATGATGGAACAGAAGAACCTAATTGAATTAAAAATTGCCTATTACGAGATCCAGGAAATTGTACTGAACAGGTTTAAACCTACCGGAAATCTGAGGTATGATGTAAATTCCATAAGAAAAGAAGACAAGGGGCTGGCCATTAAAAAAGTAATAGGATTGCCTGAACCAAAAGGTGACGGAACTTCTCCTGAGCTTCCCGTTGCAGGGTTAAGGGATGGAGGACTTACTTTCAGCCTGGAAAGTATCTATGATATCCTTTCGGGGGACAGAAAGAAGAAACAGCGCTACATGGCTTATGAAAGAATGAATAATTCTGTGACACAGATCAAAAATTATCTTGGTAAGGACTATTTTGCAAAGTTCAAAATTCCGGAAAACCTCGTTGACAACTTCCTTCAGTTTGTTTATACTTCTGAAAATATTGAAGCTTATGTACTGTCCGGTAATTTTGAAGCGATAAAAGTTCCTATAGAAAAATACCTGCCGATCTACCAGAAAAGGCTTAAAACTTCAAACCTCCAGGAAATCGTAAAATAGACTCTTTAGTATATAACTTTCAAAGAAATGTATGTCAATGATAATTTTATAGTGTACATTTCTTTTTTTATTTAAAATTATGCTTAATTTTATCTTCCAGTTAGGGAATTAAAATAAAAACAATAGTATTTCCGTTATTGTAATAAACTAATTGCAGAAAACACAAATTAAGAAAAGAATATCAGCTTTTAACTTAATAATTGTTAATGAAAAAATTACTTTTACTTTTTGTTTCTGTACTATTTTTTAATATGTCTGCCCAGAAAAGAGGGAAAGACTACAGCAATATTTTAAAAAGTAAAAATATCTATGAGATCAATGCGTTTCTCAGAGATGCACACCCTGATGATCCCCGAAGATCTGTTCTGAAGCCCCGGGTAATGGAAATGATGACCCAGTACATCAAAGAGGCACACCCTGCCGACCAGAAAGTAAAAGATATGCAGGAAATGCTTGCCCTTCTGAAAAGAAGGCCTTCCACAAAGATCAGTTTTGATGAGATGAATGCCATCATCAAACAAAAGCAGATTGCCAAATACAAGGCAGAGCTTGCCGCAAAACAATCTACAGTAGTGTATACGCCAAGTACCTCTCAAAATACTTTTGTTGTGAATACAACCGCCAATGCCGCCGTTCCGAATGCGGAAGCAGAAGAGTTTAATATGCTGATGGCTGAAAATCCAGTTGAACACAAGAATAAAACCGTAAAAATATTAAACTCACTGTTTGATAACGATCCAAGCAGTAAAGTAAGTATAGTCCTTATAAAAAATAATTCTGACTGTAATATCATCGTAAGAATGGAAGGGGTAGGAACCACTAAATACAGGCTTGCAGTTCCGGCTCACGATGACAGCACAATTGTTATAGATAAGGGGCAGTACCTTTTCACCAGTCTTGTTTGCGGCGCCCAGTATGCTTCTCAAAAAACAATTGAAAAAGCTATTATGGTTACATTGGGAAGTTCCGCAACACCGTAAACTTTTCTTAAATACACACAGGTCTGTCTTTTAAGTACAAAAGACAAGGTAGTCTATGTAAAATTTGCTATTTTTGCGGGATTTTATAAATGACTCGATGGGCAAAAATAAATTAGCAAGATTCGCAGAAAACAAGATTTTACCAAACGTAATCCAACCGACAAGAGAAGATGCATTAAACGGTTTTCCACTTAAAGGAAACTGGAGAAAAGATTTCTTTAAGAATGACCATCCAATTGTACTGGAACTGGGTTGTGGAAAAGGAGAATATTCTGTGGGACTTGCAAAAACTTTCCCTGAAAAAAACTTCGTAGGAATAGATATCAAAGGAGCCAGATTCTGGTTCGGAGCTAAAGAAGCTGTGGAAAAAGGAATGAATAATGTAGCATTTCTCAGAACACAGATTGAGCTTGTAGATCATTTTTTTGCAGAAAATGAAGTAGATGAAATCTGGATCACGTTCCCTGATCCTCAGATCAAATACAAACGTACGAAGCACAGGCTTACCCATCCTGACTTTTTAGAACGATACAAAAAATTTTTGAAACCTGGTGGAATTATCCATCTGAAAACGGATTCAGAATTCCTGCATGGCTATACATTAGGCTATCTGCAGGGTGCCGGCTATGAAATTATTACCGCGCACCACGACATTTACGGTGCTCCTGAATATGATCCCAATACGGAGCACCTGAGAGACATAAAAACATATTATGAAGAACTTTTCTCAGCTAAAGGAAAGACTATAACCTATATAAAATTCCGGATAAGCTGATGAAATAAAAAACAAATTGATGAAAAAAATTTTAACGACCCTCCTCTTCCTGATCCTTGCTTCAGGTTCTGCTTCTGCGCAGAAAAAAACCAAAGACATTTTAAAAAGCACAAATATCAAGGAAATTGAAGAGTACCTCAAGAATGCGCATCCTGATGACCCTAAAAAGATTGTGCTAAAACCTAAGCTCATTGCCTTAAAGAATTCTGCATGGACAAAAGGTGCCCAAACGGCAAAACCTATGGAGGCAAGGCCAGTAATGACTGATATCCCGAACAGGTTTATGAGGAATTCTAATTCCAGTGATGCGGAAGAATTCAAAAAACTTATTGCCGAAACTTCTGACCAGCACAAAGACAAAACGGTAAAACTTCTGAACGCTATGTTTGATGAAGATATTACGGGAAAAGAAGCTGTACTTTTGTTCAGAAATAACTCGGACTGCAATCTCGTCCTGAGAATTGAAGGAAAAGATTTTTACAACCTGGCAGTGCCGGCTCACGGAGAAAATTTCGTCACCCTCAATAAAGGTTCGTACACCCTGAACAGTAATGTTTGCGATGTAAAATATACCTCTCAAAAAGACATAAAAAAAAGTATATTTGTAGTAATTGAAAATCCGGGCACACCTAAATCTGAGGTAAATAAAGATGCGGCAAAAGCGCAAAAAGAAGAAGCACCGGTAAAATCTTCAAAAAAGAAAAGATCAAAAAAATAACTGTATGAAAAAGCTGTTTGCTTTCTCCGGAATTTCACTTATTCTCATGAGTTGCAGTGTAAACTACAACAATTATCCTGTAACAAGAACACCTTCTATACCCGGCACAGGAGGAAGTACTGCAATGAGTACGGAAAGAGAATATGCGGAACTTATTAAAACCTATAAGCCTGAAACTGCAGACGTTTTAAATGACCTTCTCAATGAGGACTCTCCTACTAATCCGAGAACTTCTATTTCAGTGGAAAACAAATCCCCCTGCAATATGGTTCTTACTGTAAGCAGCAGTGGCTTCTTTAAAAAAATTCCGATAGGCTCCGGTAAAGTTGGCTATACAATGGTTCCTAAAAACAAAAATTACCGGCTTTCGGGAATGCTCTGTAATTCGTCTTATGAAGCTACAAAGTATGTTACAACCTCTTATGCTATAAAGATCAGCAATTAAGGATAAAAAACCGCTCTGTTAAGCGGGGTTTCTTATATATTGCCGGATAAGCTTTATTAAATATCAATAAAAAAACGCCGGACAAAATATCCGGCGTTTTTCCTATATTAAAGAAAATCTTTAATTATTCTGCATCGAAATCAGCATCTGTATCAGCAGATACTTTTTCTCCTTCTTCTTTAGATTTTTCTTTATCAGCTTTTCTTTGAGACTGACCTTCTTTGATAGAATCAGAAACGATGTTTAAGATCATATCGATAGATTTAGAAGCATCATCGTTTCCTGGGATAACGAAGTCTACTTTTCTTGGATCAGAGTTTGTATCAACAATACCGAAAACTGGGATACCTAATTTCTTAGCTTCAGTTACAGCAATATGTTCTCTCATAATATCTACAACGAAGATTGCAGAAGGAAGACGAACCATGTCAGAGATAGAACCTAAGTTTTTCTCTAAGTTAGCTCTTTGTCTGTCTACCTGTAATCTTTCTTTTTTAGATAAAGTTTCGAACGTACCGTCTTTTTTCATTTTGTCGATATGGTTCATTTTCTTTACAGCCTTTCTGATTGTAACGAAGTTCGTTAGCATACCTCCAGGCCATCTTTCTGTAATATAAGGCATATTAAGTTCAGCAGCGTGCTTAGCAACTACTTCTTTCGCCTGCTTTTTAGTAGCTACGAAAAGAACTTTTTTACCTGCAGAAGTTAATTTTTCCAAAGCGCTGCACGCTTCATCCAGTTTAACTGCTGTTTTATGTAAGTCTACAATGTGAATACCGTTTTTCTCCATAAAAATGTATGGAGCCATATTTGGGTTCCACTTTCTGGTCATGTGACCGAAGTGTACGCCAGCCTCTAAAAGGTCTTTTACATTTGCTTTTGCCATGTTTTCTGTTTTTGTTAGTTTACTTTCCGTCTTTTAAACAATCAACAACTTCTTTAGATGGGAGAAGCGTTTGGATGCTAAACGTAACGGGCAATTTTTTTGTTTAGATAATAGAGCCAAGAACCAAGAGTAAAGATTTGCGACCAAAAAGTCTTGAATCTTGCGTCTGATATCTTGAATCTTGATATTAACGTTTTGAGAATTGGAATCTCTTTCTTGCTTTTTTCTGACCTGGCTTCTTTCTTTCCACCATTCTTGCGTCTCTTGTAAGTAAACCAGCTGGTTTCAAAGCTAATCTGAATTCAGCATTGATTTCGCATAAAGCTCTTGAAATACCTAATCTGATAGCTTCTGCCTGACCTGTATTACCACCACCGAAAACATTTACGGTAACGTCATACTGACCAACAGTCTCAGAAAGGATGAACGGTTGGTTTAATTTGTAAACCATCACGTCTGTAGAGAAATATTCTTTAGCATCTTTACCGTTTACTGTAATGTTTCCAGAACCTGGCTTTACATAAACTCTAGCTACAGAAGTTTTTCTTCTTCCGATTTTGTGAACTATAGACATAATTAATTATTTAAATTCGTTAACATTAATTGTTTTAGGCTGTTGAGCTTCATGTTTGTGCTCAGTTCCTTCATATAAATAAAGGTTCTTCAATAAAGCTGATCCTAATCTGTTTTTTGGCAACATACCTTTTACAGATTTTTCCAATACTTTTAAAGAATCTTTCTTTTGAAGTTCAGCCGCAGTCATAGACTTCTGTCCACCAGGGTAACCTGTATGCCAGATGTAAGTCTTATCAGCCCACTTGTTTCCGGAAAGTGTAATTTTCCCAGCATTCAAAACGATTACGTTATCACCACAATCTACGTGAGGTGTAAAGTTCGTTTTGTGCTTACCTCTCAAAATCTTTGCAACCGTAGAAGCTAGTCTTCCTAACGGCTGTCCTTCAGCGTCTACCACAACCCATTCTTTATTAGCAGTAGCTTTGTTCGCTGAAACAGTTTTGTAACTTAATGTATTCACACGTTTTAGTTAAAGATTAAACATAATTTTCCCCTAAAAGGGTGTGCAAAGGTACAAATTATTTCTGTAACCCAAAAACATATTTTATTTAATCTATCCCAGTGTCTGTATTTCACCTGTTTTTAATAGATTGTATCAACTGTTTTGGCATGGAACCTGTAAAATGAGTGGCGGATGAATGTTGCCATTTCTACATTCTGTTTTCTATCATTTTATAGAAATGTTTATAATCGTATCAATGTACAAATTTTCTAGCCGTAGGCAGGCTTGGCAGTTTCTCATTCACTTATGAGATTAAATTTATCTAAAGCTGTATACTGTGTATCCGTATTTTTTCATTGTTAAATATTGCCTCTTTTATGATTTCAAACTTAGAATAGTAGTGTAATTGAATTCTCTTATTACATTCAATTCTTAAATAATCATAATAACTCACTTCTATTGCTTTTTCAGTAGGCTGTTGGGGTTCAATAGTAATAAATATGAAATAATGATCTATATAATTTGGACTTGTATTGAGTGAATCGCCTGATGAAAACGGTATAATTTTTTTACTTTCAACCATACATTCATCTTCAATTAATTTTACATCGGAATTATTTAATAATCTCATATACCGAAGCAACCTGGTGACAATATATATCAAAATAAAAACAATCCAACTAATTCCTAAACACACTACAGATATACCAAATCCCGCATTACCCTTACCATCATTTATAAGATAAAACAATACACCAATTACTATAACTGAATATAATAAATGTGCTCGAATTTTTCTCTTATTTTCTTTGTATAGAGCCAATTTAATAAACTTTTTATCAGTGCTTTCAATTGTTTTTACGATCATGTATTGGTCTAAAATTTAGTTAAAACGATACTATTGACAGCCTATATGTAATCCGTAATTTTCAAATTATACGTGAATTACCTTTAAATATACAAAATCTTTTTAAAATTTTCATACAATAACTTTTACACAAACGCAACAACAACCAATTGATATACTGCTATTTACGTTTTTAAAACCCTAAAAATTCATATTATCTTAATTCTAGAAATACTTTTTATTTCCTGAAATATTTATATTTGCGCTAAAACCATATTTCCCTATCCATGAGCCACGGAAAAATCAGAGAAGATAAAACCTGCCTGAACTGCGGGCATACTGTAGAAGAAAGATTCTGCCCCCATTGCGGACAGGAAAATATCGAAAGCCGCCAGCCATTTTATTTTCTCTTCACTCATTTCATTGAAGATTTCACCCATTATGACGGGCAGTTCTGGCAGACTATCAAGTATTTACTCATCAATCCGGGAAAGCTCACCAAGGAATATCTTTCCGGAAAGAGGCAACTTTATGTGGCACCTGTAAAGCTATACATCTTCATCAGTTTTATTACATTCCTGCTTCCCGGCTTTTTACCGGAGTCTAAAAATGCTGAGCCAAAATCAGAAAAAACAAGAATTGAAAAGGCTGAGGACAAGAAAAAAACGCAGGAAAGAGTCCTGGACAAATTGGAAAAAAAAGGGTACATATCCTATCATGTTTCAAATGAGGTAAAAAAAGGAATGGATACCATAAAGGCAAAAGACTCCATACGCGATGCCTTTGCAAGAAGCGAAGATATTATAGAAAATACATTAAGCGCTAAAGAATCTTCAATCCTTAATGCCTATAATATGAAGCAGTATGATTCAATTCAGGCCAAAGATAAAACCGGAATTTACCAATTGGGGAGACCCTTTGCCCAAAAAGTTTTTAGCTTAAAGGAAGAGGGATTCACCAAAGAACAGATTGGAGATAAATACAAAGAAACTTTAATCCATGCCATTCCGAAAGCACTCTTTATTTACCTTCCTGTATTTGCTTTCTTCTTATGGATATTCCATAATAAAAAGAAGTGGTGGTACTTTGATCACGGTATATTTACCCTTCACTATTTTTCTTTTTTGCTGCTTTCCACTCTTTTTTTTATTATTCTTATCAGAATTTTTGATGCTACTCCTAATTATAGTATTATCAACCTGATATTTGGGCTTTTGTTTACTGCATTATTCTTCTATGCCTCCATTTACTTTTTTGTAGCGCATCACAGGGTTTATGAAAACAGTAAAAGAATAAGTATTTTTAAAGGAATGAGTTTATTTATAATCAATTCTATAGGAATTACGTTAATGCTTTTGATATTGATGTATGTAAGTTTTATAATGATGCATTAATTACGCAAAGATTTGCTTCCTCTGAAACTGGCAATTAAGTAATACGCAACAAAAACCGTAGAAAACTTCAGTATGGAAGGAATGGCAAGCTCAAGATTGAAGATCAAAGCACCAATCAGCACAAGAACACCCATAGCGGCAAATGACAATCCCAGTTTTTTAGGCAGGGAAAAATCCGGTGTATCAAGATAATAAGCCAGTCCCCAGGCAAATCCAAAAGCAATCGCATAATAAAAATCCAGCCCCATGTTCTGTGAACTCCAAAAGAAATAATTGATAAGGAAACTTACTCCCGTTCCCAAAGCGAAATAAACCAAAGCTTTCTGCATATCTATAAAATGTTATGCAAAAATAAATAATTTACTTATCATTTTTAAACAAATGATTATTAAGCAGGGAAAAAACCAATATCCTACAGATAATCAACAATCTAACAATCAACCAATTAAATAAAACCACAAGGTTCTTATTTTATTATTATATTTGAAAATTCAGAAATTTTCTAGATTTTTTATGGAAACCCAAAAATATACTCCAACCAACAAAGTAAGAATCGTAACAGCGGCGTCATTATTTGACGGACACGATGCTGCGATCAATATCATGCGCCGCGTGATTCAGGGAACAGGATGTGAAGTGATCCACCTTGGCCACGACAAGTCAGCAGAAGAAGTTGTTAACACAGCGATTCAGGAAGATGCCAATGCTATTGCGCTCACCTCATATCAAGGCGGCCACAATGAATATTTTAAATATATCTATGATCTTTTAAGAGAAAAAAACTCACCACAGATCAAAATTTTCGGTGGCGGTGGCGGAGTAATCCTGCCTGAGGAAATTTCTGATCTGATGGATTACGGGATCGACAGAATCTATTCTCCGGATGACGGCCGCGAACTTGGCCTTCAGGGAATGATTGATGATCTGGTGAAAAGATCAGATTTTGCAACTGGAAAGGAAGCTACAGCAAACGATTTGGATGCCATCAGCTTTGAAAACGCTACAAGTATTGCAAAAATCATTTCAGCCGTTGAAAACTTTTCAGAGGAAAAACCTGAATTAGTAAAGGCAATTGACGAAAAATCAAAAGATTTAAATATTCCTATCATTGGTATTACAGGTACTGGTGGAGCGGGAAAATCTTCACTTACAGATGAACTGGTAAGACGTTTCATCCGTTCCAATCCTGATAAAAAAATTGCCATTATTTCCATTGACCCTTCCAAAAAGAAAACGGGAGGCGCCCTTTTGGGAGACAGAATCCGTATGAATGCGATCAATGACCCTAGAGTTTATATGCGTTCAATGGCTACCAGAGAAAACAACGTTTCCGTTTCACCGTTCATTCATTCCGCATTGAATGTTTTAAAACTGGCTCATCCGGATGTAATCATTCTGGAAACTTCCGGTATCGGTCAGTCAGGCTCAGAAGTCTCTGATTTTGCAGATGTTTCCATGTATGTGATGACTCCTGAATATGGAGCTTCAACTCAGCTGGAGAAAATCGATATGCTGGATTATGCAGATTTGGTAGCTTTAAATAAATCCGATAAAAGAGGAGCTCTTGATGCACTTCAGGCCGTAAGAAAACAGTTCCAGAGAAACCATTTATTATGGGAGCAACCGTTGGACGAAATGCCGGTTTATGCAACAAAGGCTTCCCAGTTCAATGACCACGGAACCACAGAATTATACAACAGACTGATTTCAAAAGTAAACGATAAGTTTTCAGGCCTGGATTTAAAAACTTTCGCTGAGCAGGAAATCACAGACGAAGTAACCATTATTCCTCCAAAAAGAGTACGTTACCTTTCTGAAATTGTAGAAAACAACAGGATATATGATGAAAACATTGAAAAGCAGGCTGAGCTTGCCAGAAAAATGTATCATATTGACGGCGTAAAAAAAATCATTTCCAATGAAGCTTTAGATGCTGAATATCAGAAGGCTGAAAAAGAGCTTCAACAGGAAAACATCGACTTCCTTAAAACCTGGGATGATACCAAAAAAGCTTTTCACGAAGAATTCTATTCTTATTTTGTAAGAGGAAAAGAAATTAAAGTGGAAACCTCAACAGAATCTTTATCCCATCTCAGAATTCCGAAAATCGCCCTACCTAAATACAACGACTGGGGCGACCTGATCAAATGGAAAGGCCAGGAAAATCTTCCGGGAGGATTCCCTTACACGGCAGGAATTTACCCTTTCAAAAGAACAGGAGAAGACCCTACAAGGATGTTCGCCGGAGAAGGAGGACCGGAAAGAACCAACAGAAGATTCCATTATGTTTCTGCAGAAATGCCTGCAAAACGTTTGTCTACAGCCTTCGACTCTGTAACACTTTATGGTCAGGACCCGGCATTACCACCAGATATCTATGGTAAAATCGGAAATGCAGGGGTTTCTATTGCCACTTTGGATGATGCTAAAAAACTCTATTCAGGATTTGATCTTGTGAATGCGCTGACTTCAGTTTCAATGACCATCAACGGACCGGCTCCAATGCTGTTGGCTTTCTTTATGAATGCAGCCATTGATCAGAATGTTGAAAAATACATTGCCGAAAACGGTCTGGAATCGAAAGTTGAAGCCGTTTTAAAAGCAAAATTTGACGACAAAGGTTTAGCAAGACCAAAATATAACGGAGAACTTCCCCCTTCCAATAATGGCTTAGGCTTAAAACTATTGGGAATCACAGGAGATGAAGTTATTCCTGCAGATGCGTATGCTGAAATTAAGGCTAAAACCATTGCAACCGTTCGCGGAACCGTTCAGGCAGACATTTTAAAGGAAGACCAGGCACAAAACACCTGTATTTTCTCCACTGAATTTGCTTTGAGATTAATGGGTGACGTTCAGGAATATTTCATCAAGGAGAAAGTAAGAAACTTCTACTCAGTATCCATTTCAGGTTATCACATCGCCGAAGCGGGAGCAAATCCGGTTTCCCAGTTGGCATTTACATTGGCAAATGGTTTCACCTATGTGGAATATTACCTGTCAAGAGGAATGGATATCAACGATTTTGCACCGAACCTGTCTTTCTTCTTCTCTAACGGTATCGACCCTGAATATTCAGTGATCGGACGTGTGGCAAGAAGAATCTGGGCAAAAGCAATGAAAATGAAGTACGGAGCAGACGAAAGAAGCCAGATGCTGAAATACCACATCCAGACTTCAGGACGTTCTCTTCACGCTCAGGAAATTGATTTCAACGATATCAGAACGACACTTCAGGCATTGTATGCCATCTACGATAACTGTAATTCCCTTCACACCAATGCTTATGACGAAGCGATTACAACTCCAACTGAGGAATCTGTAAGAAGAGCAATGGCCATTCAGCTGATCATCAACAAAGAATTAGGATTGGCTAAAAACGAAAATCCGCTTCAGGGATCATTCATCATTGAGGAACTGACAGATTTAGTGGAAGAAGCCGTTTACGCAGAATTCGACAGAATTACCGAAAGAGGCGGTGTTCTCGGAGCTATGGAAACCATGTACCAGCGTTCTAAAATCCAGGAAGAATCCATGCATTACGAGTGGCTGAAACACACAGGAGAATATCCGATTATCGGGGTAAATACCTTCTTAGGAAAAGACGGTTCACCAACTGTTCGTCCGGGTGAAGTTATCCGTTCTACCGAAGAAGAAAAGCAGGCTCAGATTGAAAATCTTCATAATTTCCAGCAATCTAATGATGATAAATCTGCTGAAGCTTTAAAACAGTTGCAGCATGCAGCGATCAACCAGCAAAACCTGTTCGCAGTAATGATGGATGCTGTAAAATACTGCTCTCTTGGACAAATCACCAATGCTTTGTTTGAAGTGGGCGGTAAGTACAGAAGAAATATGTAAGCTTGTTTCAAGAATTATAAATTAAAACCTCAAGGAAATTTCTTTGAGGTTTTTGCTTTAAATATCTATGTTTGCGGAATGAAACCAAAAGCCATCTTCAACTGGAGCAGCGGAAAAGATTCTGCCCTCGCTCTATTCAAAATTCTAAAGGAAGACCAATTTGAAGTTACTTCTTTACTGACAAGCATTAACGAAGAGTTTCAACGGATTTCTATGCATGGCGTTCACGTTTCATTACTGGAAAAACAGGCTGACAGTTTAGGTTTCAGCCTGATTAAAATAGAGATCCCAAAAGAACCATCGATGGAACAGTATCGGGAAATTATGATCCGTACCATGCGTGAAATACAATTGCAGGGTGTTACCCATTCAATTTTTGGGGATATTTTCCTGGAAGATCTCAGGAAATACCGTGAAGAACAGCTCAAAGCTGTCGGAATGGAAGCCGTTTTCCCTTTGTGGAAACAGGATACTTCAGACCTCATCTATGAATTTCTGGATCTCGGATTCAAAACGATCGTCACTTGTGTGAATGAAGCTTACCTGGACAATAGTTTTGCCGGAAGAATTATTGATCAGGATTTCATCAATGATCTTCCGAAAAATGTTGATCCGTGTGGAGAAAATGGGGAATTTCACACATTTACATTTGGTGGCCCCATCTTTAGAGAACCTATTCTATTTGATATCGGAGAAACCGTAAAAAAAACCTATCCCAAACCGAAATCAGGTCCGGAGGATGAAGAAGGAGAATATGTTTTCTGGTTTTGTGATTTGATTCCAAAATAAACCATCAGATTATAAATTATATAATAAAAGCCGTTCATATATAATCAAGACGCATGATGTACATTCATTACATTTTCAAACCTTATACTAAGCTTTTTACGGATAATGAAAAGTTTGAGAAAACTTATGCCGCTTTTATAATAAAAAGATCTAAAAATAAAGTATTCGATTAAAAAAACGCATATTAACCGACACATTCTCACCGTTTACCTCAATTTATTTTCTTATTGATATCTAAAATTTAATTTTATAAAAATTAAATTAACAATGAGAATAATAAAATTTTTCACCAAAACCCTGTTTTTGTTTTTATTATTGTTTGCTGTATTTTCCTTTGCACAGACAACCATAAAGATCACTTATTACACAGGCCCGACACAGAACTACACAATCGATACCAGCGGGAAACTCTATTTTTCGGGAAGTAATCTGCTTGTAAAAACTACAAACACTGCATCTGATGTTTCTATCCCGACTAATATTATCCGAAAAATTACTTTTTCTTCTACAGTTTTGGCAACTCAGGAAATCGGGACGAATAAAGATCAGATCAGGCTGTATCCAAATCCATCCACAGATTTTATCCGGATTAGTTCCGATAAAAAAGAAGCATTGAAAGTAAAAATATATTCAGCCGAAGGAAAACTTGTCCTTAATGGAACCTACAATCCTAATGACGATATTAATATCAGCAGTTTCAGGGAAGGATTTTATTTGGTGCAGGTCAACAATACAACTTTAAAACTGATCAAAAAATGAGAAAGCATATTTATATTTTAATCGCAGTTCTTTTATCCTTCGGATTAAAAGCACAAAGCAATATCATTGTTTACAATTCCGGCAATACGATGTATGCTTCTCCTACTCCTGCCGTGGACAGTATAAAATTTGATACAAACTATGCCAGACTCAACATCAGCGGAAGCACGACAAGCCTGGATCTGCCGAAGAGCACAGTTGATAGTTTGACATTCTCTCCTACTGCCGTCAGCTTAACTAAAATTTACATTATTTATAAAGGTTCAGAAAATGCCACGATTATTAATCCTTATTCTGCTCAGGGAGTAAATATTACAGCAACAGGCGGAACAGTGAATGTTGTTTCCACAGCTACGATCAATAATCTGGAATACAATTTATTGGGAACAAGCACAACAGGAAGCCTTACCATGAGTTCTGCACTTCCTGCAAATTTTGTGATGAACAACCTTAATATTACAAACACTTCCGGACCTGCAATTAATATCACAGGTGGTCAAACGCATACTTTTACTATTCAGGCAGGTACAACAAATTCGTTGGCAGATGGCTCTTCAAGTACAAAAAATGGAACATTGCAAACCGATGGGAAAATAATTTTTGCAGGAACAGGAACCTTAAATATTACAGGAATAAAAAAACACGGTGTTTCCACTTCGGCAGGAATTGAAGTTCAAAGTGGAAATATCAAAGTAATATCTGCCGCATCAGACGGTTTCCATTCGGAAGGCTATGTGATGAGCAACGGAACGGTAAACATTACCGCAACCGGAGATGCAATAGATGCCGGGGATACCGCTATTTCAATTTCAGGAGGAAGTGTGACAACAGCTTTAGCTTCAGCTGATGTCAAAGCCATTAAAACCGGAACTTCTACTATTGGAATTTCAGGAGGAACTTTCAACTTAACATTGACAGGGGCGCAGTCAAAAGCAATCAGTGCAAAAGGAAATATTACTTTTGACGGTGGAAATATTACAGCCAACCTTTCGGGAGCAGCAGTTCTTACGGCTTCAGGAAGCGGCTACGATCCATCCTACTCTACCGCCATTAAGACTGATGCAAACGTTATTGTAAACGGAGGAACCTTTAATCTTTCCTTAGCCTCAACAGCGAATGGAGGAAAAGGAATTTCATCCGGACAAAATATTACCATCAACAACGGAAACATTACCATCACAGCTGCAGGAAACGGTGCAACCTATACCAATACAACAGGAGTACTGGATTCTTATTCCTCTTCTGCAATAACAGCGGACGGAAATCTTCTGATCAACGCAGGTTCTGTAACAACAACAAGTTCAGGAACAGGCGGAAAAGGCCTGAAGGCCGATGGAACGGTAACGATTGGAAGCACAACAGGAAATCCGGTTCTATTAATTAAAACAACAGGAGCGAGATTCTTGGTTTCCGGAACAGATTACAGTCACCCCAAAACTTTAGTTGCAGCCGGAGCAATTACTATTAACAATGGGAATAACACGTTCAATTCCACAGATGATGGAATTCATTCCGATGCATCTGTTACAATAAACGGAGGAAACAATACCGTTTCGGCGATCTCCGCAACCTCAGGAGTCGGTGAAGGTGTAGAGGCTCCGATCATTACCCTGGCAGGCGGAGTCAACAACATCACCGCATCCAATGACGGAATTAACGCAACATACGGGACCGTTTCAGGAGGAACAGAAGCCAATGACAACAGCCAACTGTACATTACGGGAGGAATACACATCGTTGCCGGAAGTGATGCCATCGACAGTAACGGAAATATCACCATTACAGGCGGAACTACCATTGTAAACGGACCTACCAGCCAGCCTGAAGAAGGAATCGATTATAACGGAACTTTCCTGATGAACGGCGGGCTTTTAATCTCTGCAGGGTCCAATTCAAATATGACAAAAGCAATGGGTGCAGCTTCCACACAGGTTGGAATGTATTTGAAGTCAAGCACACAGCTGGCAACAACTTCAATGCTGCATATTGAAAATGCGGCAGGAACAGAAATGGTAACTTTCAAGCCTAAAAATGGGGTATATTATTTCCACTTTTCCAGTCCCAATCTGGCAAAAAATGTTTCTTACAAAGTATATTTCGGAGGAAGTTATACAGGCGGAAGCTATGTTGGAGGAACTTCAGGATGGGGACTGTACACCGGAGGAACCTATTCAACTTCAGGAGGAACTTTAAAAAGTACTTTTACAACATCAGCAACCAATACCGTAAATACTGTTTCATTTTAAAAATTAATATTTTTGCCTGAATTTAAAACCTCTTAAGTAAAATCAAGAGGTTTTGTTTATTTTTGGGGCTAAATTACAGTTGTAAACATTCACAAATGATCAAAAACATCCTCACAACCTTCGCTTTTATATTTATTCTGGCCAGTTCAGTTTCATGTAAAAACGAACTGATTACCGTTTCTAAATCCGTTGATAAAAAAGAGATTATTGACTCCACAATTACTGCCTTCCAGAAAACAATTCTGGAGCAGCAGATTGATTCTGTTTTCAAAAAATATAATTTTAACGGAAGTATTGCCGTATTTAAAGATTCATTAGAATTATACAGAAAAGAAAACGGTTATTCTGATTTTAAAAACAAGGTAAAAATTGACAGCAATACGGTTTTTGCGATAGGCTCAGTAAGCAAACAGTTTACCGCCGCTCTTATTCTTCTTCAGATGGAACAGGGAAAACTGAATGTTACCGATAAGGCATCCAAATACCTGAAATCATTCCAGACCAAAGAATATGAAAATATCACGATTCACCAGCTTTTAAACCATACTTCAGGATTAAATACATTCGGGGGAAAGCTGATGTTTAAAAGCGGGTCGGATTTTTTCTATTCCAATGACGGCTTTAATGCTCTGGGACAAATTGTAGAAGCTGTTTCGGGAAAATCATACGATGAAAATGCCACGGAACTGTTCAAAAAAGCAGGAATGAAAAATTCTTCCACGGGAAATATTTTTAAAGGAACTGAATTTGCCAGCGCTTATTTAGGTAATCCCTCCAGATTCTCAATTGTTCCGGATATGCCCAAACGGCTTGGCAGTAAAGACATAGGAACTCCGGCAGGCGGAATTCTTTCTACTATAGACGATCTCCGCATCTGGAATAATGCTGTTTATGGCGGAAAAGTGCTTAAACCTGAAACTTTGAAGCAGTTTGTTTCCAAAAGTTCTGAAAGGCATCATGCCATTCTGGGAAAAATGGGCTATGGCTATGGGATCATGATTAATACGGGAAGCCCTGAAAGTTATTTTCACAGTGGCTATGTAAAAGGCTCTCCTTCTCTGAATATCTATTATCCGCAAACTAAAACTTCAGTTATTATTCTCTCTAATATTGCTGATGAGGAAAAAGGCAAGAGTTGGGCTTTCAGACCGCATGTGGAAGTTAAAAAGATTACGGATAACCTGGAAAACACCTTATTACAACTTAGAACAAAGCATTAATTTTGAAGGATGAAAAAAATGTACTTCATTGCGATCTATCCTCCTCAGGAAATCATTGACGAGGTTAAGGTATTCAAAAAAGATCTAGCTTTGAATTATGAAAATTCAAAGGCATTAAAAAATGATGCTCACATTACTTTGTTTCCCCCATTTTCCAGAGATATTGATCTTGAAAGTGACATTTATATTGCTTTTCAAAAAATTAATACGGAAATTTCTCCTTTTGAGATATTGCTGAATGGCTTTGGAAGTTTTCCCAATCCAAAAAGTCCGGTCATTTTTGTACAGCCTGAGATGAATGAGAATCTGAATTTACTCCATCAAAAAGTAGGGCAATATTTCAATTTCATTAAATACTCTTTTTCCCCTCACATGACAGTTGGATACAGGGATCTTAGTTTTGATAATTATCTGAAAGCATGGGATGTTTACAGGAACAAAACATATAAAACTAAATTTTTAGTCGATAAAATTCTGCTTCTGCGTCATGATGGGAAATGGGTTCCGATTGCTGAAAAGTATTTACAATAAATTCAAAACAAGCTTTTCTCTGAATTTCGTCAAAAAACATTTATAAACCCTATCTTTGAACCATGATTTCAGAGAAGATAATTTTAGGTATTGATCCCGGGACAACCATTATGGGCTTCGGGATTATTTCCGTGAAAAAAAGCAAAATGGAAATGGTTTCTATTCACGAACTGATCCTGAAAAAATATCCCAACCATGAAACAAAACTGAAATATATCTTCGACAAAACGTTAGCGTTGATCGATGAGTATCACCCTGATGAAGTGGCTCTGGAAGCGCCATTTTATGGTAAAAATGTACAAAGTATGCTTAAACTTGGCCGTGCCCAAGGAGTCGCAATGGCTGCAAGCCTTTACAGAAATATTCCTATTACGGAATATTCACCAAAAAAGATCAAAATGGCGATCACCGGGAACGGAAATGCCAGTAAAGAACAGGTAGCAGGAATGCTTCAGAATCTTTTAAACCTGAAAGAATTCCCTACCAAATACCTGGATGCCTCGGATGGTCTGGCGGTTGCGGTTTGTCATCATTTTAATTCCGGAACCATAGCAGATACAAAATCTTATACCGGATGGGATAGTTTTTTGAAGCAGAATCCGGATAGGGTGAAATGATTGTATTTTTCACTTATTTTTTAAGTACATCTTATAATTTCTGCTAAACCCAAGCATTTTCCAAAAACAAAAATAATCCAATGAAAATCAATTCATTAAATAAAAACACACAATTACTTGGCAAAACATAATACTATCTTTTACATTGGTATGATTTTTAGTACTACATTTGTATAAATTTTCAGTTATGAAAACAAACCAACAAACTATAAATCAATCGAATCACAAAATAAACTGGTTCCAGAAGTTTCTGATGGTATGCTCCGGAGGAAACATTCATATTTTGAGAAAGACCCCAAGCGAATGGAATAAATTTTCAGGTATTGGCGGGATCGTATTATTCACCGCTGTATTTGCAACTTTATCTGCGGGCTATGCCATGTATACGGTATTTGATAACATTTGGACCTCTGTAGGATTTGGAATTCTGTGGGGACTGATGATCTTCAATCTGGACCGTTATATCGTTTCCTCTATCAAAAAAACAGGAACGTGGTGGAACCAGGTTTTAATGTCTATTCCCCGTCTGATTTTGGCAACATTTTTAGGAATTATTATTTCTAAACCTCTGGAGCTTAAAATTTTTGAAAAAGAGGTTAATAAACAGCTTAACACCATTATCCAGAGAAATAAAAAACAGCTTCAGGGAGAAATGAGCGGCAGAATCCTGCAACAAAGCGGACCATTTGAAATCGAAAAAAAGCAGATTGCCGAAAAAACCGTACAATACCAGAAAGCTTATGACTCAGCAGCTGTAGAACTTGAAAAGGAAATTCTTGGAAAACAGTCCGGGCTTACCAGCGGAAAAGAGGGGTATGGCCCCAACGCAAAACGTAAGCAGGAATTGAAAGAACAGCGCCGTAAGGACCTGGAGGATTTTCAGAAACAAAACGCTTCCAGATTGGAGTATCTGGATAAAGAAATATCCAAAGTGTACACAAATCTTGAAACAGAAAGAAAAACTTCAGACACTTTTGAAGATAAATTCAATGGATTTGCGGCAAGGCTGCAGGCTTTGGATGAACTGGGTAAAAATTCGGCAATTATCGGATTAGCCGCAGCGTTTATCATGGGGCTTTTTATATGTCTTGAGATTTCCCCCGTTTTGGTAAAATTAATTTCCCACGTTGGCCCTTATGATTACCTTTTAGAAAAGACGGAAAATGATTTCAGGCTCTATTCTAAAGAAAAAATTGAAAAAGGAAATGCTTTAACCGATTTCAGGATTGATGATTTTAAGGATAATTTAAAAAAATAGCGTATTTTTCGCGCATGATTATTGATAAAGAAGAGATCCGGAAGAAAAAGAAAAAACTGGACGACTGTACGGCATTCCTGAAAAAAGAATTCATCGGAATTGATAAGATTATTGATGATTTAATGGAATACATACAGATATGGTACCTGATGCCTGAAATTCTGACCCGTCCCGTAGTAATCAATCTATGGGGAATGACGGGTGTGGGAAAGACAGATCTTGTGCGGAAAACTGTCCGGTTCCTGGAATTCCAAAACCGTTTTGTAGAGATAGAACTCAGCAACAGCGATGAAACCTCATGGAGCAAAAGTGTTTCCGATATTTTTCAGAGTAACCGTCTCAATGATGAGAAACCGAGCATCGTCCTTTTTGACGAGATCCAGCGTTTTAATACCATTGATCCTGACGGAACTCCTGTTCCACAGACAAAGTTCACGGATTTCTGGGAGCTTTTAAGTGATGGCAGGTTAAGCAAAAGAGAGCGTGATGATCTTGAACATTACCTTTTCTCCTATCTTTTAAGAAAAAAGGAAAACGAGCGGCGTAAGACAAGCGGTGAAACGGAAGTGGATGAAAACCCATACCTGAACCTCTGGGACGCAAAAGAACTGAAAAAGTACCTCAGCATGGAAGATGATGTGATGAGCATTATTGATATGAAGGAGGAAGACATGATCAAGCTGATCCTGAAGAAACAAAAAGAAAAGAAGATCTATGAGCCGGTAGATTACAGCAAAATGCTGATTATCATCAGCGGAAACCTTGATGAAGCCTTTCAGATGTCCCGCGAAACCAGTGAAGCAGATATAGATGCCAACATTTACCATGCATTCACAAAGAAAATAACTGTTGTTGACATTAAAAATGCATTATCAAGAAAATTCAGGCCGGAGCAGGTAGCCAGGTTCGGAAATATTCATTTGATTTATTTTTCACTGAAAACAGAAGATTTCCAGGAACTTATTCAACGGGAAATCAATAATCTTAAAACCAAAACGAAAACAAAATTCGGGATCAGTTTAAAAATCAACAAAAGCATTAATGAGCTGATCTACAGGAATGGTGTATTTCCCGTACAGGGCGTACGTCCCGTATTCAGCAGTGTGGTAGATATCCTGGACACCAACCTCAGCAAATTTCTATTTGAAGCCGTCATCAACGATGATAAAACCATTGAAATTGATTATCCTGTCAAACAGAAAACAATTACAGGGAAAATAGGAAACCGTATTATTAAGATCCCTTACACCGGGAGAATCGACAAAATACGCCAATCCAATCAACAAGATGCAGTGGCCAACATCAGTGTTCATGAATGCGGACACGCCGTTTCCTATATGCTGTATACAGGTTTCGCCCCATTGCAGCTGAAAAGTAAAGTGGCCAGCAGCTATGCCGCAGGGTTTACCTTTCCACATCAGATTCATGACACAAAAGAGAGCTTGCTGGACAGGATTAAAATCTATCTGGCCGGAGGTATTGCTGAAGAAATTGTTTTTGGAGAAAATAATGCAAGCATAGGAAGAAGCCACGACAGGGAACAAGCTACCATGCTTGCCACAGATTATGTCAGAAAATACGGTTTTGATGAAGAATACCAGGCAACATACAGCCTGGAAGAATATCCGCACCGCATGCAGCATGATATCACAGATAAAAAGATTGAAAGACTGATGCAGGATCTCGCCAAAAAAACGAAGGAAGATCTTATTCTCCATTTAGACCTGCTGAAAGATATGAGTATTGAACTCAGCAAAAAAGGAAGCATGTCGCCTAATGAGATTTATCTGGCTGCAAAAAAACACCGACTCGAGGTGAACATTAAAGAAGAAGGGTATCTTCATATTGCAGAATATCACAAGATGCTTGGTCAATAGAAAAAAATTCACAATAACATAAACTAATATTAATAAAATCTTACCTTTCGGTTAATTCTGAAAGGTTTTTTCTATATATAAATATTCTATCTAAATATTTTATATTTTTACATCACTAAACTAATCATCATGAAAAACTTAATTTTAGCATGTACGCTGCTGGTAAGCAGTGCATTCATTTCTACTCTAAAAGCACAGGCAGAACCATTCCTTGGACAGATCGCTTTTGTACCCTATAACAGAGCACCCAACGGATGGGCAGACTGCAACGGGCAGTTATTGTCAATAGCACAGAACCAGGCCCTTTTTTCATTATTGGGAACCACTTATGGAGGTAACGGAACCACTACTTTTGCCCTGCCTGATATGAGAGGAAGAGTTCTTATTTCTCAGGGACAAGGACCTGCCAATTCTCAGAACTACCTGATAGGTGAAACAGGAGGAAGCGAAACAGTAACGCTGACACAGCAGCAGATGCCTGCCCATAACCATACCGTAAATGCTGTAACAGCAGAAGGCAATCAGAATACTCCTACAGGAAATCTCCCTGCAGACACCAAACTTTTAGACAAAGAATATTCTGATGTCAATGCCAACACAACCATGAAAGCTACTATGGTCAATCCGGCTGGAGGATCTCAGCCCCATGAAAACAGGCCTCCGTTTGTTACCATGAGATGTATTATAGCATTACAAGGTATTTATCCATCTTTTAACTAACAGGTTATGAAAGCTCTATACTTATTAGCCATAGCTTTTGGAAGTTCATTGGTCGCGCAGACTATTACCTTCAACGGATGTCATAATTTATTTGACAATCAGAATTTTATATTTACAAAAACCGGGGTTGATTCTTACAATAAAGGTATTTATATTACAACACCGGTTGACGGGCAGCCTTGCGGAGGTCTTGGAACCTGTGAATTTAAAATCCAGTGGAACAATACCCTTACCAGATGGGAATTTATTGCCGATGAAGGAAACGGAACCTTTACCACTCCTTCCCTGATCTATTATAATTCAACGGGGAACAATGGCAGCCAGCGACCACCAAGCAATACATTTGGAACATGGATAGAAAATACAGCAATAACTACCGGCCAATGTGGAGGAAATCTTACGGGAACAAACTCTACCATGACAGGAGATGTACACAGTTCTTCACTGGGAACATCAGATCTTACAAAATCTAAAATCCAGATTTTCCCGAACCCTGTTTCAGATGTTATCCGAATTTCAGGAATTGACAATGGGCAGACAACGCAAATCTATAATTTGGACGGGCAAATGATAAGATCTGAAGCGTTCGATGAAAAAATCAATGTATCTTCTCTTTCTACCGGAGTTTATGTTTTAAAAATCGTCACGAAAAATTTTGAATCTCATGAATTTAAATTCGTGAAAAAATAGAGATACAATGTCTTTATAGCATTAATTGATTATTGATACAGCCTCCGGAAACCACGGAGGCTATTTTAGGGAATATTTTTTGCAGTTTATCTAACATGCCATCAAGTGTTATCAACAGCTATATTTATTTTCCGGAGACTGAGATATTGAGAGTTATCTACCAGTCCAGAGCTGTTTACGATTATCTTAAGGTTCCGATGTTTGTAGCTGAAAAATTCAGGGAGGCCAGATCTAAAGGAAGATTTCTGAACAGTGTCATTAAACCCGGTTTTAAATATACTAAGATCAGTAGAAGAAATCATAAATAAAAATGCCCCCATTACTGGAGGCATTTATTTTTGAATAATCAAAAAATTATTTAATAATCAGTTTAGATGTTTTACTGTCTTTTCCGTTGGAAATCTGAACCATATAAACTCCTTTTTCAAGCTGCTGGTTTACTCTGTAGATTCCGCTTCCTTCTTCAGTTACAGACGGGCTTGCTACCAATCTTCCTGACATATCGGAGATAGAAACTTTCAGATCCTTACCGTTTTTAGCTTTGATAAATACTTTATCACCTGTTGCAACAGGGTTAGGATAGATCACAAGATCGTTATTGTCTGCCTTCACTTCGCTTGTTCCCAAAGTAGTAACTAATTTCACAACATAATCCTCAGCCTGACCATATCCAAGCTGCCCACATGGCGCGAATAAACTAGGAGAATCAGCATCAGCAATAACTCTCATTCTTAACGGTGTATTTAAGGTTGCCGTAGCCGGAGGAGTAAAGTTTGCGGTAAAGGTTCCGTACAGATTTGTTCCAAGAGGCACATCATCTCCGGAAGCTACCAGTTCACTTGCTTCAAAAGTTCCGTTGTTGTTATAATCTATCCAAACACGTACAGACTGGGAATTCTGAAAAATTCCTACCTCAACAGTTTGTTGTTGATTAACTACTAGCGGAGTATATATTTTCATAGAACATGCTTTCGTTGTATAATCTACATAATACAAAGCATGCGCCGCCCAATATCCCGGAGATGCATTATCTATTTGTCCTAATTTTACAGAAACCGGACCGGCTAAATAATTCCCCGGATTAGCTAAACCTGAAGGCGAACAAGCGGCAATCGGAACAACTGATGGTGCCGGAGTAGCAGGTAATGCATTACCGGTTTGTGAAGTTGTAAGACTGCTTCTGAACAGCATAAAGGAGTCATTAATTCTCTGTCCCTGTCCAGCAGTAAATTTCTGGGCAACAGAATTAGAGTAATTCATCATATTATACTGTACTCCCTGATAGTTTACACCGGTACATGAGTTAATTGATGAATTAGAAGGAACCGGCCATGCATAGTAACCGCTTCCTGATCTTTCGGTATCACAAACCTTATCATCATCAGTAGTACAAACACCGGTAGTAGCCGGACAATAATCCGAATCAGCAGGAACGGCATCATATCGACCATTTTGGAAGGTATGGTATAATCCCATTGCATGCCCAAACTCGTGTGCAAATGTTGTGTCATGAGCTTTGGTTACGACCCCGGTTTTCATAAATGACTCATAATTAGAATCAAGGTTATTAGGGAATGCAGCAAACCCCATCAGACCTGAGTTAGGTGTTGTACTCCCGTCAAATGTAGTAATTACATAAATATTAAAATAAGAAGCTTCCGGCCAGTGTGGAGCCAGCCCTTTGATAGCAGCTCTGGTTGCTCCATTTGATGTTTGGTAAGCCATTCCGGATGTATTATAACCGGACAATGAGCTTCCGTTATATCTTACAATACCTGTTGTAGCATTACAGTTCGGATCTCTTTTGGCCAAAACCAATTTAATCGGGAATACCGCTGACGTTCCGAAATCTGAAGGTACACCAGACGCAGGCCAGGCATAAGTTCCCGCATACATTTTGTTGGCATTATCCAACCATTGCTGAATCTGTGCGTCAGTTCTTGTGAACGAAGCATTACTGCCTTCAATAACGTGAACTACCACAGGAATTTCATAAACGCCATTCACAGTTCCTTTAGCAGCTGCTGAAGGATTGGCCATTCTTTCGGCCTGAATATTTTGGATAACTTTATCAAAAATCTGTCTTACTCCAGGGATTGTTTTATCCTGTAATTGTAACTCCTGATCGAAACCACAGATTTTCTGCTGCTGTTGCTGCTGCTGTTGTGCAACTAATGAAAGTGAACACAACATTGCTCCATAAAGGAAAGTTTTCTTCATAACTTCAAAGTTTAAATTTTAAAAATCTATTCTCAATAAAAAAGATAGATTTACCCTTTCTATTAGTAACAATAAATGACTTTTGTTACAAAAATATTCTTTTTTTCCAGAAATCAGCAGAAAAAACAACTAGCTACAAACTAAAACCAATCATTTTAATCTAAAAAATTACATTAAAAATAATTAAAAATTAAATAAAATTCCGTTATCAATATAAATAACAAAATAATATCCATCATAAAATATACATAGAATAACTCGTCATTAAATAAAAAAACCGCGCAAAATATGCACGGTTATATATTATGATAATTGCTTTGAATATTCTATAAAGAATAATTCGGGGCTTCCTGGGTGATAATTACATCATGCGGATGAGATTCTTTCAACCCGCTTCCGGTAATCATTACCATCTTGGTATCTTTCTGTAAAGCTTCAATATCTTTAGCTCCACAATATCCCATACCAGCTCTAAGGCCTCCTGTTAACTGGAAGATCACATCTTCTAGCTTTCCTTTATGCGGCACTCTTCCTTCAATTCCTTCCGGAACGAATTTTTTAGCTTCACTCTGGAAGTATCTTTCTTTTCCTCCTCTTTTCATGGCGGAAAGGCTTCCCATTCCCTGATAAGATTTGAATTTTCTCCCCTGGAAAATAATTTCCTCTCCCGGAGCTTCATCAGTTCCTGCTAAAAGAGATCCCAACATTACAGCTCCTGCCCCACTTGCAATAGCTTTTACGATATCTCCTGAAAGTTTGATTCCTCCGTCAGCAATTACTGCTACGTTTTTGGATGCAGCATATTCGTAAACATTGTAAATTGCGGATAACTGAGGAACTCCAACTCCTGCAACCACTCTTGTTGTACAGATAGAACCTGGTCCCACTCCTACTTTAAGAACGTTTGCTCCGGCTTCAATAAGATCTCTTGCTGCTTCGGCTGTTACAATGTTCCCTCCAACAATATCCAAGTCCGGATATGTTTTTCTGATTTCAGCAATTTTATCTAAAACTCCTTTTGAATGTCCATGGGCAGAATCGATACCGATGATATCCACTCCAGCTTTTACCAAAGCTTCGATTCTGTCTAAAGTATCTTCACCAACTCCTACACCGGCGCCTACGATAAGGCGTCCGTTCTCGTCTTTATTAGCATTCGGATACTCAAGCTGATTGTCAATATCCTTGATTGTAATTAATCCAACCAATTTATTGTCCTTGTCTACAATCGGAAGTTTTTCAACCCTGTTTTTAAGAAGGATTTCCTTTGCTTTTTCAAGGTTGGTATTTTTATCGGAAGTGATCAGGTTTTCTTTGGTCATGATCTCTTCAACTTTCATGTCAAGGTTTTCCTGGTATTTTACATCTCTGTTGGTAATAATTCCAATCAGTACGTTTTCGGAATCCACTACAGGAAGGCCGGAAATTTTATATTTGGCCATTGTTTCTTTAGCCTGAGCTAAGGTATGATCTTTTGAAAGGGTAACAGGATCAGAGATCATCCCGTTTTCTGAACGTTTTACACGGTTTACCTGGGCCGCCTGTTCAGCAATCGTCATGTTTTTGTGAATAAATCCCAAACCTCCCACTCTTGCCAGGGCAATAGCGAGATCTCCTTCCGTAACGGTGTCCATCGCAGCAGAAACTATCGGAACATTCAGCGTAATTTTGTCGGTAAGTCTTGATTTTAATGATACCTGATTAGGTAAAACTTCTGAATAAGCAGGGACTAGAAGAACGTCATCGAAAGTGATGGCTGTCTCTACAATTTTGTTATGAATAGACATCTTTACTTTCTTTGCAAAATTAGGTTATTTTGGTGAGATATGAAAATCCTTTTCAATAGTTTAAATAAAATTTAATAATCAATAACTTAAATGAAAAAACCGCTCTTATTAAAGAACGGTCTTTCTGTACAAAATAATTAGTTAGTATGAAACTACTTGTTTTTTATGATTTTTATTGAACTATTTTACCACTTTCGTCCAGCTTGTCAATATGCGTCTGGTTATTTTTATTTACATAAATCTTAAGGCGTATACGTCCGTTACTGTGTCTTTCAGGAAAAGTGATTGGTGATGAAAATTATTTATCTGTAGCAGCATTAATCATCTTTGAAATATCATCTGCTGTAAAACTTCCCTTTACATCTACAAAGACCAATTCTTTATCTGAATTTACAGTGATCATCATATTTTTGATGGTTTCTCCGTTTTGTTTTACCCTGACATTGACGTTTTCACCGTTGTGTCTTATGGTAGCCCATTCTTCAAAGTTATTGTTATTCAGATATCTGGAATATTCGTTCAGCATGTCTTTACTTCCGTTATCTACTGTCATTATTTTTATTTTGGAAACCTTTTTAATGAGATCAATCACCTCCTCACTTTCTCCATCTTCTCTCAAAGCTTTCTTAATAAAAGGTTTCGCCATAAACACAGGTACATTGAAGCTGACAAATCTTGCTCCTTTAAAATTGTACTCCGACTGCCTGACGAATTCCATATTTGGCCTTCCTGAGGGAAGGCACGACTGCAGCAGCCACAATACAAGGATTCCTAAAGAAATGTTTTTGAGAGTTTTCATGGTGATTATTTTTAGTCGATAGGTTTAAGGGATCCTCCGGATGTTTTGCTGATATTGGATTCTATTTCCGGTCTTCCTTTATATTTTACCAAACCTCCTGAAGAAGCTTTTACTTTCAGCTTAGTGGAAACATTTACTGAAAGGTTTCCTCCTGATGTAGCTTCTGCCTCAAGGCTATTCAGTCTAAATTCATCTGCTTTACAAAGCGCACCGCTGCTGATGTCTATGATTCCGTTATCTGCTTTTCCTTCAATGGCTGTATTGGAACCGCTTGATGCTTTCAGCATAATGTTTCCTGCTGTAACGCCTGCCCTGATGTTGGCCCCCGATGAAGTTCCAATATCTAATGTATTAGCAGCCTTAAAGTTACCTTTCAGGTTAGCTCCTGACGATACATCAATGACCAGGCTGTTTTCATTTACGGAATTCACCGCGCTGAAACTGGCCCCTGAAGAAACTTTGATATTATCCATTCTCGGAGAAGAAATATTAACGTTTAAGTTTTTGAATCTTAAATTCTTTACGCCTTTATTATCTACATAAACCTTCAATATTCCATTTTCTACTTTTGTAATGATGTACTGAAGTTTATCTGCATCGGCTATCACTTTTACACTGACAGGACTTTCCTGCTTGAAAACCACATTCACACCTGTACTTACATTGATGCCGGAGAATTCTCCTACATTCCTGGCTTCTCCGTTAAGGTAGGACGAATTATTTTCAGAGGTAAGGCTGCTTCTGAGATTGGTTACAGGATTGGTCTTGGTTTCGCTGGAGTTAATAATCTTGTTCACATCGTCCATAGATAGTTTTCCATCCAGCATAACGAGGATATTTTCTCCTTTTCCTCCGTTAATGCTCAACAGAAGATCATCCAGCATTCCGTCTTTTGCATCGGAGGAAAGAAATTTTATCTTGGCTCCGGAATTGTTGACGGACATTATTTCATTATAGTTGAGATTCTTCAGAAATACGGAAACATCCTTACTCAACCTTGAAAGGTTATCCTGAACTTTACGCCCTTCCGTTGTATCGGCATTTTCCGGATTTTCGGTAATAAGAATTTTTAAGCCGTTGATTTTTGACAACAGTGGCTTGATCTGATCCAATTGGGAATCATCAATATTAAGACTGCTGAGCATACCAAACATGGGCTTTGCAATTTTAATGGAAGTAACGCCTTCCACCTCCTGGTATCTGTCGAAAAGTGTGTCGAACTTATCCCGCTGGCCATACATCGTAAAGAAATGGGAAAAAGCGAGTGCGAATATTATGAATAGTTTTTTCATGAGTCAATTTTTATTTTTCTAAGCTGATTATTTTTTGCCTGATCAGGAGCATAATCTGTTTTTATTTGTTAATAATCATCAGCTACCACTGCAGGCTGAGCTAATTTTTCACTAACGTTATTGGCGAATATCTGGAATGAATATTTAGTTACATTAATGGCTTCGTCTACATTATCGATCCTTTTACCGTTTACAATTACATAGGAATCTTTATAACCTGTGGAATCTTTTAAAGTTGTTTTATTATTGAAGGAAGAATTACTTACAAATCTGGGTTTCGATTCTTTTTTCAGTCTTCCTCTTTTTGGCAGAATTTCATCTAATACATCTTTTTCCGCTACTGAGTTTTCCTGGAAAACAGAGTCTTTTTTGGCCCCGGAAATGGAATCAGTATGGTTTACTGCTACCTGTTCCTGGTGGTCATTGTTCTCTTCAATAAATTTTGATTTCTGCTTTAAAACCTCATCTTTTACCAACTTCTCTCTCTCTGCTACATCTGTACGGTAATTGTTAAAGAGAAAACCGATACTGAAAAGAAGCACTAATCCGGCTGCCATCCAGAACCATTTCGGGAAAGAAGGTTTATTTTTTTGAAGCGGAATGACAGGCACCTCGCTTGTTTCAGAGCCGGTATCCCCTTCTGCTTTCTGAAGAAAATCTTCAAAACTCCAATCCATCTTTTCTTCCTTTATATCGTGGAAGATCTCGTCGTATTTATTTTGAAATTGATCTTTGCTCATAGCTCATCAGTTGTGATATTTGTTCTTTTACTTTTTGTCTCGCCCTCATCAGGTTTACTCTTACTGCATTTTCTTCCATTTCCATCATTTCGGAGATTTCCGAGACCTCATATTCTTCTACATCTTTCAGATGGATTACCATTTTCTGTTTCTCCGGGAGCTGGTTGATAAATCCTATAATATGCTCCTTCAGATTATTGATATCCATGCTGTACAATTCCGAGCGGTGAAGCTGCAAATCTGCAAATCCTAACTTTACATCGTGGTGCTTCAGCCGGTTCAGACATTCGTTCCGGACGGACTTTAAAGCATAGGATTTTAAATTTCCAAACTGCTCCAGCTCTTCCTTTTTCTGCCAGAACTTCACCATCAGGTCCTGCACCACATCTTCTGCTTCATCACTGCTCATAACGAATCTTTTCGCAAAACGATACATCTCGTCTTTGAGAATAAACACCGTATTCTTGAAAGTTTCCTGGGTCATGAGTTTTGTTTCTATAGGTAAGACAATTAAAATCTTAATTCTATTACATTACAATATAAAAAAGTGATGCTTTTTTTGCATTTTTATTTTTAGCACTCTCATAAAGCCTTTTTACAGAAGTGTTTTTATGATTGTTATAAAATTAATTATTTTTTTCTTTTCTATACATTTTATGTTTTCTGGCAATAAGACACAATCATCTGGGAAAATCTACAGGAAAACAAATAAGTCTCATCCGATATCCATAATATAAAAAGCCTCCAAAAATGGAGGCTTTTTATATTAATAGTTATCAAAAATATGCTTCAATATCGCTTTATCTTCATCCGTTAGAGGAACTTTCCTTCTTCCCATTGCCCTTTCTGCCACTTCATAGGCTTTATCCAGCTTGAATCTTTCATCATCTTTACCTCCACCCCATGAAAAGTTTTCCACAAGGTTTGGCGGAAAGCCCGGCTTAAATATATTAGAAGCAACACCTACCACAGTTCCTGTATTCAACTGGGTATTGATCGCTGTTTTGGAATGATCTCCCATTATCAGGCCTGCAAACTGAAGTCCGGTATCTTCAAAAGCTTTTGTTCTGTAATTCCACAGCTTAACCTGACTGTAGTTGTTTTTAAGGTTGGAAGAATTCGTATCCGCACCAAAATTACACCATTCTCCGATTACAGAATTCCCGACAAATCCTTCATGTCCTTTGCTTGAATATCCGAATATGATAATGTTATTCACTTCCCCACCTACTTTACAGTGTGGACCAATTGTTGTAGCACCGTAAATTTTCGATCCCAGATTAAACTTGGAATCCTCACCCAGCGAAACAGGTCCGCGAAGATTGCAGCCTTCCATCACCTCAGCATTTTTCCCGATATAGATTTTTCCCGTTTTTGTATTGATGGTGGAAAATTCTATCTGAGCTCCTTCTTCAATAAACAGATCCTTTTTATCCCCTAAAAAACCATTGGTAGAAGATAACTCCTGAGAAGTTCTGCCTTCTGTAAGCAGGTTGAAATCGAAATCTATGGCAAGATGGTTATAGGTAAATAAATCTGACGGTTTTTTAAAGAATGTCAGTTTTTCCTTTATATCCGTCATTTTTTCAATTTGGTTTAAGGAAAATCCTTTCATATTGATCCTGGCGGCAACCAGTTCATCTTCATAAACCAGAGCTTCACCCTGTTTAAGATCTTTGATTTGCTGAATCACCGTTTCGGTCGGCAGAAAATTCGTTACCAGGAAAAGACTTTCTTTTTCTTCCGGATTTTTAAATTTATCCTGAAGATAGTTTTCTGTAAAATAAGAAACCTCCATATTCCCTAAGATCTTTTGCCACCGTTCGGAAAAAGTAAGGATTCCGCAACGCATTGCGGCAACAGGACGGGTAAAGGTAAGCGGAAGAAAATCTTCCCAATATTGGGCATCTGAAAATACTAATTGCATTATATAGAGGTTAGAGATTAAAGTTGAAAATCAGAAGCTGAAAAATGGAAGTTTGTGTTTTACGATCAACTTACAGAATCTGATTTCTGTTCAGAACAAAAATACAAAAATAGCTGAAAAGTGGAAATCGGGATATGAGACATTATTTAATAATAGTTTTCGTTTTTAATATCTGATTTCTGCCATAAAAAAAAGTCTTCCAGTAAAACCGGAAGACTTCAATATCTTTATTAACAAAAAATTACTTAGCGAATTTTTTGTATTTGTTCATGAACTTATCAACTCTACCTGCAGTGTCAACTAATTTCACTTTACCAGTGTAGAAAGGGTGAGAAGTTGAAGAGATTTCCATTTTGATCAACGGATACTCTTGTCCTTCATATTCGATAGTATCTTTAGTTTCTGCAGTAGATTTGCAAAGAAACACCTCGTCGTTACTCATATCTTTGAAAACAACAAGTCTATAATTTTCCGGGTGGATTCCTTTTTTCATAATACAATTTTTAAAAAATTAAAGTTTGCTTTCGAAATAGTAATGGATATTTCTCTGCTAATTTTAGGTTGCAAAAGTACAACATTTTTTTAAATATACAAATACTCAATCTAATATTTTTTCTTGATAAGAAATTCAAACTATTTTCGTTAAATTTGGAATCTTAAACCTTAATTTCGATGAAATTCAAACTATTACTGGCTTTTTCTTTCTGGATGCTTCTTGTAGCAGTATCATGTAATAAGGATGAAATTAGTTTTGACGCTCCTTCCCAGCAGTTAAGCTTCTCAAAAGATACCGTATTTTGTGATACGGTTTATCATCAGGTACGTTCAGAAACCTATCTTGTGAAAGTATATAATAATGAAGACAAGGACGTTCTTATCCCGAGGATTAATCTGGAAAAAGGAAGTTCATCATTATACAGGATCAATGTAGACGGAAAACCTGGCTATGATTTTAAAGATGTACCCCTGAGAAAAAAAGACAGTATGTATATTTTTGTGGAAATAGCACCCGAAGCAACAGGGCCGGAAGCTATTGCCGAAGACAAGATCCTTTTCAGCAGCGGTGCAGGACAGCAGCATGTAACTCTGTTTTCAGTAGTTCAGGATGCCGAATTTTTCATCGAAACCCCTACCAATCCTAATGTAATTTCTTCCCATACAACATGGAATAACAATAAAGCAAAGATTATTTACGGAAATCTTACCATCAATCCTAATATCACCCTGGATATCCAGCCCGGAACCAAAGTTTATTTCCACAAAAACAGTGGTATGAAAGTATCATCCGGTGCTACTTTAAATATCAACGGAATTTTTGATAATGAAGTAATTCTCCGCGGGGACAGGAATGATCCATATTATGATACGATTCCTAAAAACTGGAATTCTATCCGCATGGAGCCAAGCTCTATCCTCAATATGAATTTTGCAAGACTTTTCGGAGGAACAAGAGGTCTGGATATGCAGCAAAACACCGCCAATATCAGCAACTCATTCATCCATACTTTCTTTGAATATGGTATGTATGCGGTGGGCTCAACGGTTACCGCTAAAAATTTAGTAATGAACAATTGCGGTGAATCTTGTATAGGAATCTTCAGAGGTGGAAACCACAGCTATACTCATGCTACTATTGCAAACTATTCCAAAACAATGGGATCTTTCAACAGAAACGGAATTACTGCGGCCAATGAATGGAAAAATGCTGCAGGAACCACAGAACAGGGAGCACTTCAGCGTTTGGATATAAAAAACAGTATCGTCTTTTCAGACAGGGATAATTCTGTGAATTTTGAACAGACTCCGGGCCAGCAGTTTGAATTTCTGATCCAGAATTCACTGTTAAAATATTCAGGTACATCGGAAGCAGGATTCAATTTTGATAATAATGTTAGAGTAATACAGAGTATTAAGAATGAAGATCCACAGTTCCTTAACTATTTTGCAGCCAAAATGAACCTGAGAGTGAAAACAGCTTCTCCGGCAAAAGGAAAAGGAAACGTGACGGTAGCAGGAACGGTACCTTTTGATATTGTGAATGTATCAAGAACAACTAACCCTACTCTGGGAGCCTATCAATAATGGAAATAACACAACTGCAGCAACAGGTTGACGAATGGATCAAAACCATAGGCGTCCGTTATTTTAATGAACTGACCAACATGGCCATGCTGACCGAAGAGGTAGGCGAAGTAGCCCGCATTATTGCCAGAAGATATGGCGAACAGAGCGAAAAGGAAAGCGACAGGAGCAAGGATCTGGGCGAAGAGCTGGCAGATGTATTATTTGTTACCTTATGTTTGGCCAACCAAACCGGAGTGAATCTGCAGGAAGCTTTCGACAGAAAAATGAAGATTAAAACTGACCGTGATAAGGAACGGCACCAGAACAACGATAAGTTGAAATAATAAACAGATATCAGATGACAGGCAGCAATATCAGATTACAAAAGGTATGAGATCTGGCATCTGATGTCTTTTAAACAGAAGAAATAATGAAGTTAGAAAAATCAAAATTAATATCAGATAAAACGGTTCAGATCAGCGGTTCGAAAAGTATTTCGAATCGTTTGTTGATTTTGGAAAGTTTATTCAACAATATACATATCGGGAATCTATCCAATTCCCAGGACACCCAGCTGTTGAAAAAAGCACTGTCTGAAAACACAGACACCGTAGACATTCACCACGCAGGAACAGCTATGCGGTTTCTTACCTCTTATTATTCAATAGCCGAAGGAAAAACAACTGTTCTTACCGGATCCAAAAGAATGAAGGAAAGGCCCATTAAAAACCTTGTCAATGCATTAAAAGACCTTGGTGTTGAAATTGAATATCTGGAAAACGAAGGCTTTCCGCCTTTAAAAATCACAGGAAAGAAAATCACTCAAAAGCAGGTTAACGTTCCGGCTAACATATCAAGCCAGTTCATCACTTCTCTTCTTCTGATTGCCGGGAAACTGGAAAACGGAATGGAAATTAATCTGGTTGGTGAAGTTACCTCAAGATCATATATAGAAATGACGCTGGATATCCTGACAAGATTCGGAATAAATAACAGCTTTGAAGGAAATACCATTAAAGTAGAACCGTTTAATATAAATGGTGAATCACCAATAGTGAATTATGAAGTGGAAAGTGACTGGAGCTCGGCTTCGTACTTCTACTCGATTTGTGCGTTAGGAAGAGAAACCATTCATCTGAAAAGCTTTTATAAAGAATCTACCCAGGGAGATTCCGCCATCGCCAAAATTTACAAAGATTTTTTCGGTATCCATACGGTCTTCACTGAAAGCGAGCATAAAGTTACACTTCAGCCGGAACCTGATTTTATTTTCCCGGAAAAAATAGTCCTGGATATGAATAACTGCCCGGATATTGCACAAACCCTGTGTGTAACTGCAGCAGCATTAAAAATTCCTTTTGAAATTTCCGGACTGGGAACTTTAAGAGTGAAAGAAACCGACAGACTCCAGGCTTTATACAACGAGCTGAAAAAGCTGGGTACTGAAACGGAGATCACCGACCTTACCATTAAATCTGTGAGTTTCGGGGAACCGGAAGAAAATATTTCCATCTCAACCTACCAGGATCACAGGATGGCAATGAGCTTTGCCCCGTTCTGCCTTATTAAAGAAATTACCATTGAAGAGGAAGATGTAGTGGAAAAATCTTACCCGATGTTCTGGAAGGATCTGAGTGAGATAATGATATAAAATCCTGAAAATCCCAACGTAATGAGAAAGTATTTACTTCTTTTTTGCCTGATTATCCCTATGTTTTCCCTGGCACAGTACCTGCTGCCTAATGAAGAAACCGTTTTTTCATTTAAAACAAGTAACGGGAAAATCATGGCTTTGGTTAAAGATAAAAAGAACGAATATATCCAGTACAGGTTCGGAAGCAAAGATCATGTCGAAATGGAATTTCCGAATGAAAGGACAAAAGAAAGCTGGAAAAAATTCCAATACAATTCTTATCTCAGAGGCGGCGGAAAGCAGAATGCAGGAATGGAAGTGGATAATCTCTCATTTACAAACAACGGATACCAGTACCTGCTGTTCAGAACTTACTTTGCCGAAGGTGAAAAATTTGCTGCCGGAATTATTATTACCGACAGCAAAGGTAAAGAAACACGCATTCCAGGGAATTATAAAACAGTTGAAGGTTGTATCTGTAATCTTGAAGATACCGGGATGATTCAGAAAGAGGATATTGGCTTAACCTTTTAAAGTATCTTCGATGAAAAATCTTTTTTGTTTTTCCGCTTTACTTTTAATTGTCCATTTTCGGGCTCAAAACCTGAAAGATTTCTCCGTCCCCAAAGGATATAAAAAAATTGCAGAAGCCAAAGGCGATCTGGATAAAGATGGAAAAGACGAAACAGTAATTATTTTCAATACAGATAAAAAAACTATTCTGAATGACCGTGATGATTTTCCGAGGTCATTATTCATCCTGAAAACAATAGACGGAAAGCAGAAAGTCTGGAAAGAGAACAAAACGTTTCTTCTTTCAAGCGGAACAGGATTTTACCCGGAAGATAATGCGCCGCCTGAAATATCTATCAAAAACAACAGTCTTTCTGTTACGCAGATATTTAATACCAATTCGAGGCATACACAGACTTATAAACATACGTTCAGGTTTCAAAATGGTGATTTCTACCTCATCGGTTCGCATGACAGATTTGAGGATACCTGCGATTTCAATTACCTGAATGAGATCAATTTTTCAACAGGAAAAGGAATTATTGATGAAGAACATTCTTCGTGTGATGAGGAAGAAAGAGAGATTCCAAAAAATGTCCACAAAGAATTTATCCATCCTTTTAAGGCGTTAATTAAAATGAACAATTTCAGGATTGGGGAAAACAAATTTAAAATACCCGGTTCAAATAAAGATTTTAGTTATTGATTATCAGAAATATAATACATATAACTAAAGCCTCGCTTATTTTTCACTTACCTACTTATCCACAGAGTTATCCACAATTTATAAATACTATTTTTATTTACAGGTTCAGAAAACAAAAGTGTAAACAAGTTCCATAATAAATAATAGAGTTCCTGTTTCTTTTTTTACATTTGCTGAAAATACGGTTTGTGCTGAGATACAGCTGCCGGAGAAACAATAAAGTTTAAAATTATAAACAACCCAATGACTATCATCATCACCGGAACCTCATCAGGAATAGGTTTTGTACTGGCTGAATATTTCGGAAAAAAAGGCCATAAAGTATATGGCTTAAGCCGGAAACATACGGAAAGTCAATATTTCAGATCTATTCCGACAGATATTACTGATAATACCGCTGTTCAGAATGCCATCAGTGAAGTTTTAAAAACAGAATCAGGAATTGATGTCCTGATCAACAATGCGGGAATGGGAATGGTAGGTGCCGTGGAAGATTCTACGAAGGAAGATATTTTAAAGCTGTTCAACCTGAATCTTGTGGGCGCTGTTCAGATGATGAGTGCCGTTCTCCCGAAAATGCGGGAAAATAAATTCGGGAAGATCATTAATATTTCAAGTATCGGAAGTGAAATGGGACTTCCTTTCCGTGGTTTCTATTCTGCTTCCAAATCTGCTTTGGATAAGGTAACTGAAGCTATGAGATATGAAGTATATCCCTGGAATATCGATGTTTGCTCGTTACATCTTGGCGATATCAAAACAAATATTGCAGAGAACAGGGTAAAAACAAAGGTTTCTGAGCCGTACAAAAATATATTTGACAAAGTATATGCATTGATGAACTCCCATGTGGGCGATGGAACCGAACCTTTGGAAGTGGCCACTTACGTTGAAAACCTTTTGAATAAAAATAAATGGAAGGCCCATTATTATTTTGGTAAATTCGGGCAGAAGATCGGAGTTCCGCTGAAATGGATCCTTCCACAGGGAACCTATGAAAATCTGATGAAAAAGTATAATAAACTGGATTAATTTCAGTTATTTAAAAAATTATTTAAATATACATTTGAACCGTTAAGATATACTAAGCTGTTAAGAATGATTAAGTGATCCTCGCTTTTTTATTAGCGGTTTAAATAAATTGAGTATTGAAGTTATTTCTGAAAATATTTTTTGTCCTGTTCTGCGTTTTTGTACAAGCGCAGAAGAAGCAGTATTGGCTTATTGATACGGAAACCAATGTCCGGAAAAAAGTCAAAGATTCTGTTTCTGCGGTAAAATTTCTGGATTCTTTGTCACAAAATAATTATTTCTTCACCAAACTGAAAGATGTAAAAATAAAGGGCGACAGTACAGAAATCTTCTACGACAAAGGAAAAAACTTTAATGAAACCTATGTAGATCTTTCCGATTCTATTGCGCTTAAATTAAAGGTTCAGAAGGATTTTTTTACTAAAAATTTAGATTCAACAAAGAAAAGCATCAGCAAAAGATATATTGATGACGGTTATTCTTTCAGCCGTCTGAAATCTAAATACAAAGGCCAGAAAAACGGCTATCCCGTCATAGAACTGGATATCAACAAAAATGATAAACGGACGATTGACAATTTTGTGGTAAAAGGCTACGAAAGGGTTCCCAAAAGGTTTATGAAAAATCTGGAAAAGGAATTCAAAGGAAAAACGTATGACGACAAAAACCTTTTGGCCATCAGCAAAAATTTCCAAAGTCACGCTTTCGTTGCCCTGGAACGCCCGCCCCAGACTTTATTCACCAAAGATTCCACGAGCATTTACCTGTTTATGGAAAAGAAAAAGACGAATACGTTTGACGGGGTAATTGGTTTTGGAAATGATAAAACAGAGAAATTCACACTGAACGGAACCCTGAACGTTAATTTCAGGAATATATTCAACGGTTTTGAAACAGTAAATCTTTACTGGCAGAGAAACCCTGACAAAGGGCAGACTTTTGACCTTCAGACTGATATCCCGTATCTTTTGAAATCTAATGTAGGTATGAACCTGAAAGTCAATATTTTCAGACAGGATTCTACCTTTGCGAATGTAAAATTCCTTCCTGCCTTCTATTATCATATCAATTCCCGAAACAAAATCGGGCTCAGGGGAACACTGGAATCTTCCAGCATTATAGATACATTGTACGTTCAGGGTAAAGATTATAACAAAAAAGGTCTTGGAATCTGGTATGAAATGACGGAACCTACAGATATTGATCTTTTCCTTTATAAAACAAGGATCAATGCCGGCTATGATTACCTGACAACGACTTATACGAAAGATAATATCAAGGCTAACCAGAATCAGTTTTACTTCTTCGGTGAGCATAATTATCATATTTCCGGAAATCATTTTCTCAATATAAAAGCAGAAGGAGCTATGATGGATTCCAAGGTTGAATTCTCCGCGAATGAATTATACCGTTTCGGGGGCTGGAATTCCATGCGGGGTTTCAATGAGAAATCCCTGGCCGCCGATTTCTATTATTACGCAGGATTGGAATACCGGTATCTCATTGGAAGTCAGGCATTTTTTGACTTCTTCGGACAGTACGGGCAGCTCAACAACAAATCTTTGAACGTAAAGCCTAAACTTTACAGTGTAGGACTTGGGTTTAATTTCTTTATACCAATCGGCCTCATGAGCTTCCAGCTGTCAAATGGTAATGAGTTCGGGAATCCTTTTAAATTCAATGACATCAAGATCCATTGGGGTATTTTAAGTAGATTTTAGGGAGGATACTTTTTTGTTTAAATAATTTTAAATAGTTTTTTTAACGTAAAATTTCCATATTATATCTCCGATATAAAGAGTATGTTACGTCACTGAATAAGCGGACGTATTATCCACACGCTTCATCAAATCAATTTCAATTGATTTTTTACTTTGCATTCTTAAAGTATAAAGTACTAGTTTCAAACTTTGCGTTAAAAAAACACCTAGCCTGCCTATGGAAAAACATTCTTTTGGAGAGTATAATAAACACAAATATTAAAATACAGCAACCTTTTCAGTTTTATTATTATGTTAAATATACTTGCCAAAAAACAGTAAAAAGTATTTTTATTGTAATACCCCATTAAAATTCAGGTAACAGCAGCTGTCTAAATTTGTCCTCAAAAAAATGAAGAAGACTTTAGCTACTTTTGCTGTTTTTTTACTCCCCCTTTACCTTACTGCCCAAGAAATCAACATTTCCGGAAATGTAAAATCCGAAAACGGCTCCGGTATGCCTGGAGTAAGCATTACCGACAAAAATACCGGAAAAACTGCCATGACCGATGAAAGCGGTAATTTTACCATCTCCGCCAATCCGAAAGACATCCTTGAATTTCATGCTCAGGATTTCACAATGTATTCTGTAGAAGTTTCTTCCAAAAGGCAGTACTCTGTTGTTTTGAAAAAAGCTAATGAAAAACAAATTGAAGGAATTGTTATTACCGCTTTAGGCATTGCCAAAAAGAAAGAAAAGATAGGCTACGCTACCCAGGAAGTAGGTACCAAACAGTTTGAAACCATCACCACCCCAAGTATAGGAAATTTATTTTCAGGACAGGTGGCCGGACTTAATGTTTCTAATCCTACAGGAATGCAGCAGGCACCACAGTTTACATTAAGAGGAAATTCCAATCTTGTTTTTGTGATCGATGGTGTGATCGTGGAAAAAGAAGTATTCCAGAATCTTGATCCCAATAATATTGAAAATATCAATGTTTTGAAAGGGGCAACCGCCTCCGCACTATATGGTTCAAGAGGAAGATACGGAGCTGTTCTGATCACAACGAAAAGTGCTAGGAAAAAAGGTTTCTCCGTAGAATTTTCACAAAATACGATGGTAACAGCAGGATTCACCAATCTTCCCAAAACACAGAACGAGTACGGAAACGGATCTCATGGAAAATACGAATTCTGGGACGGAGCCGACGGCGGTGTAAATGATGGTGATATGATCTGGGGGCCGAAATTTGTTCCCGGATTGAAAATTGCCCAATGGAACAGCCCAATCAGGGATAAACTGACTGGACAGGTAATTCCCTGGTATGGAGCGGTATCAGGAACGCTGTACAATGACAAATCAAGATACGAAAGAGTACCAATCGACTGGAAATATCATGATAACTTAGATACATTTTTAAAGCCTGCGGTAATCAACAATAACAGTTTCGCAGTAAGCTATAAAAACAATAAGGACATCTACAGGCTCTCCGGGAATTTCATGAATTATGACGACAGGATTCCGGGTTCTTACCTACAGCGTTACGGCATCAATTTCTCTTCTGAAAACCGTTTGGGAGAAAAATTAACTTTTGATACCAAATTCAATTTCAATCAAACCTTCACGCCTAATATTCCCAACTACGACTACAACCCAAGCGGACATATGTATACCATCCTGATCTGGATGGGAGCTGATGTGGACGGAAGAGACCTTAAAAACCATATGTGGATTCCCGGGAAAGAAGGTACCGCACAGGCTAACTGGAATTATGCATGGTATAATAACCCGTGGTTTGGAGCTGAATATTATAAAAATAAAAACAGGACCAACGTTATCAATGCACAAACCGGCCTGGAATATAAAGCAACTGAAGATTTCTCGGTAAAAGGTAAGATATCAATTGTCGAAAACCACAATAAGCAGGAAATATTAAGCCCTTATTCTTATTTCAATTACAGCGCTCCGAGAAGTGGCGGCTATCTTCTGAATGATACCAAAACATGGAATCTCAATTCTGATATCTTAGCTACTTACAAGAAAAAAATATCTGATAATTTTGATTTCACAATCAATGCCGGAGGATCAACATTTTATTATAAAAACAATATCGACAATGCATCCACAGACGGACTGAAAATTCCTGAACTATACACACTGGAAAACTCAACCGGTGCTGTAAAGTATTATGATTACCTTAAGGAAAAACTGATTTACAGTGCCTACTCAACCATTGATATTGGATTGTACAATGCTTTTTTCATCAACATTTCAGGACGTAATGACTGGTCATCTACCCTTCCGAAAGCCAACAGGTCTTACTTTTATCCTTCCGCATCGGTAAGTACTGTTATTTCTAATCTGGTGAAAATGCCGGAAGCCGTTAATCTTTTAAAACTTTCAGCTTCGTGGGCGAAGGTGGCTTATGATTTCCAGCCCTATTCAATAAGGAATTACTATCTGAATAATAAAGGGGCCACTTTTAACGGAAACCCGATGTTCAACTATCCTACCATCCTCAATGTTGAAAATTCTTTAAAACCTGAACAGACAAAATCTTATGAATTGGGATTAAGTGCAGGATTATTCAAGAACAGGGTTACTTTAGACGTTACCTATTTCAGAACATTAGACTATAACAACATCCTTGAATTCCCGGCAGCACCTTCATCAGGTTTTACTTCGCAATATGTAAACGGGAATGAATATACGACAAAAGGCCTGGAAATCTCTTTAGGACTGATTCCTGTAAAAACAGCCAATTTTACATGGAGATCCCTGATCAACTGGAGCACTTATGAGCAGAAACTCACCTCTATTTATGATGATATGCCAAACTACAACAATATCAAGCTCGGTGAAAGAATGGACAGCTTCTACGATTATATCTGGAAGAAATCCCCTGATGGAAAAGTAATTCTAAATGCCGCTACAGGAATGCCTACAAGAGCGGATGCACCAAGCAATTTAGGTCACTTCAACCCGGACTGGACTTTCGGCTTTAATAATACATTTAAGTATAAAAAATTCTCCTTAAACATTGGAATTGACGGAAGCATAGGCGGTGTTATGAGATCACAGGTCGTAGAAAAAATGTGGTGGGGCGGAAAACACCCGAACTCAACCGCCTACAGAGACCTTGAATATGCCAATCCGGGAACGTATTATTTCGTACCGGACGGTGTGAATTACAATGCAGCTACCGGAACTTATACTCCACATACAAAACCGATCAGTTTTCAGGACTGGGCACAGAATTATCCTTACCAGGCAAGGGTAACGGAAGATGAAAGTGAATTGTTTGCGAATGTTTTCGACAGAACTTTCATCAAATTGAGATCTGTGGTACTGGAATATGATTTCTCCTATCTCCTTAATCCGAAAGGAATGATCAAAAATTTCACAGCCAATATTTCAGCATATAACCTTGCCATGTGGAAAAAGTCTAAAAATCTTTATTCCGATCCGGATTATCAGCTTAAGAAAAGAGATGACAATGATATCCAGGACCCTTCCAGCAGATGGATAGGAATCGGCTTTAATCTAAAATTTTAATTAACAAGCACCTGAACAATGAAAAACAATATAAATGTTGCAGCAAAAAAGCAAAACGGTAAAAAAGTTAAATGGCTGAAAAGATCCGTTATAAAATCGGTTGTCTTTGCAGGACTTCTTATCCTGTCTTCCTGCGAAACGGATCTTGATAAGATCAACGAAAATCCTAATGATCAGGCCAGCGTAGATCCCAAAGTTCTTTTAACGTATGTTTCAAAAGATGCTTTTCAGGTAAATGGCGATAATATGTATGCCTCAAGAATGATGATCGGTACCGACGGAGAAAATACCTATCAGTACATGAAATGGAATGATGCTTCCTTCGAAGTATACACAAAAGGCATTCTGAACACGGTAAAAATGATGCAGGAAGCCGAGAAAATCAACAATAAAAATTACAGCGCCATCGGTAAATTCTACAGAGCCTATTATTTCTTTAATTTAAGCTTAAAATTCGGAAGCATTCCATACACAGAAGCTGCCAAAGGCGAATCCGGAATTACCCAACCTAAATACGACAGCCAGGAAACAGTAATGGCAGGAATTTTATCTGAACTGAAGGAAGCCAATGACCTGATTAATTCCAATGATAAAATTGAAGGTGATATCATCTACAACGGCGATGCTTCAAAATGGAAAAAGCTGATCAACTCTTTCCGTCTGAAAATCTTAATCACTATGTCTAAAAAAACTACGCTGGGAAGCTATAATATAGCGACTGAGTTCGCTTCTATTGCAGCCAACCAGCCTTTAATGACCTCTATTTCAGATAACGGAGAACTTAAATTTGCAGATGCAGCAGACAGCAGATATACCATGTTTAACAACAGCGGTTACGGATCAAGCTTATATATGGCTGATTATTTTATCAACTTTTTCAAAGCCAGACAGGATCCTCGCCTTTTCACTTTTGCAGCACAGACTACAGCTGCCAAAGAAGCAGGAAAACCTGTTACAGATTTTACAGGATATAATGGTGGTAATCCAACCTCTTCCTATTCCGATAACGCAGCTTTAATCACCGCAAAGAATATTTCTAAAGTAAATGACCGTTTTTATAAAGATCCCACCAATGAGCCATCTTCAGTTTTGAGCTATTCGGAGCTGGAGTTTATTCTGGCCGAAGCAGCAGCCAGAGGATGGATTTCCGGATCAGCTAAAACGCATTACGACAATGCCATAAAAGCAAGTTTCAGTTTTTATCAGACTTATGTCAAAAATTCGGGACAATATTTTTCAGGGTTCAATGTGAACCAGTATTTGGCAGCTCCGTTGGTAGTTTATAATGATGCCGATCCGCTTCAGTCTCGTTTAGAAAAAATCATGACCCAGAAATACATGACAATGTTCCACCAGAGCCAGTGGACTTCTTATTACGATTATTTAAGAACTGGATATCCTAATTACCCTTTACAGGCGGGAGTTTCTGCACCATTAAGATTCAGATATCCGCAAGCTGAGTATAACTATAACAGCACCAATCTGAAAGCTGCACTAACTGCTCAGTACGGAGGAAACGACAATATCAATTCCAAACCGTGGTGGCTTCAATAATGCATAAATATTTATATAAAAAACAGGTAAACCGCAGGAAAATCCAATTAACTTGCGGTTTATTTCTAATTTAGACTGAACATGAACAGAAGAGAATTTTTAGAAAAATCAAGTCTTTTGCTGGCCGGGCTGGGAACTTCAAGCGTTCTTCACCCAGCTATTTTAAAAGCACTGGCCATTGAACCTGCAGCACTTTCTACCTTTTATGATGCAGAACATGTTGTGATCCTGATGCAGGAAAACCGTTCTTTCGACCATGCTTTCGGAGCATTAAAAGGAGTAAGGGGTTTTCTTGATAAAAGAGCTTTCGTTAAAGAAGACGGCCATTCCGTTTTTTTTCAAAAAGATGACACGGGCAAATATGCTTCACCTGCCAGATTAGATCTCAGAAATACAAAATCTACATGGATGAGCTCTCTGCCACATTCATGGGCGGATCAGCAGAAAGCTTTAAACAAAAGAAAATACGACAAGTGGCTTCAGTTTAAGGCTTCCGGGAATAAAGATTATAAAAATATCCCGCTTACGTTAGGCTACTATAACCGGGAAGATCTCCCTTTTTATTATCAGCTGGCGGATGCATTCACAATATTTGACCAATATTTCTGCTCTTCGCTTACGGGAACAACTCCGAACAGGCTTTTTCACTGGTCGGGAACACTTAGAGAGCAGCAAAACGGAAAAGTAAAAGCCAACATCTACAATGAAAATATTGATTATGATAAAGCAAGACAGGCACACTGGAAAACCTTTCCCGAAATTTTAGAAGAACAGCATGTTTCATGGAAAATATATCAGAACGAGATCAGTCTTCCAAAAGGGATGTCCGGTGAGCAGGAAGCCTGGCTGAGTAATTTTACAGACAATCCCATTGAATGGTTTTCAAAATTCAATGTCAAATTTGCAAAAGGTTATCATCAGAATATTCCTAAAATTATTGCTTACCTGAAAGAAGAGGTCGGAAAAAATCCTGATCAGCAGAAAAGACTTGAAGCGATGATTGCTGAGCTTGAAGAAGATCAGAGAAAATATACTCCTGAAAATTATTCCAGACTTTCACAGCAGGAAAGAAACCTTCACGAAAAAGCCTTTACCACTAATATTAACGATCCCGATTATTGGAATCTTGAAATCGGGAATGATGAAACCGGAGAAAGGCTGGTGGTCCCGAAAGGAGATATACTCTTCCAATTCCGGAAAGATGTGGAAGAAAAAAAGCTTCCGCTGGTTTCATGGCTGGTAGCTCCCGAGCATTTTTCGGATCATCCCGGATCGCCGTGGTATGGAGCATGGTACATTTCAGAAGTTTTAAACATTCTGACCAAAGATCCTGAGATGTGGAAAAAAACTATTTTCATTATCAATTATGATGAAAATGACGGATATTTTGATCATGTTCTTCCTTTTGCCCCTCCGCTGAATCCAAGCCAGCCGATTGATATGAACAGCAAAGAAGGTGTGGAATATGTAGACAAATCCCAGGAATATATGTCTTCTCTTCCATTAAAAGATCATGAAAGAATAGAAGGTACTGTTGGACTGGGATACAGGGTTCCGATGATCATTGCATCACCCTGGACAAAGGGTGGTTTTGTAAACTCCGAAGTTTCGGACCATACTTCTGTTCTACAATTCCTGGAGAAATTTATTCAGAAAAAATACGGCAAAAATGTTAAGGTTGACAATATCAGTGACTGGAGAAGAGCAGTATGCGGTGATCTGACTTCTGCTTTTAATTCTTCCGGCACAAAAGCTCCCCAGATGGATTATCTTGATCAGAAAGATTATGCCAAAACCATCAATGCAGCCAAAAGCAAACCTGTTCCGGACCTGAAATGGTATTCGGAAAATGAAATCAGCGACAGTCTTCTGGAAATTCAGGAAAGAGGAACCAAACCTTCCCATCCGCTTCCTTATCATTATCATGTGAATCTGGAAAACGGAAAGATCAGAATGACGAATTTAAAAGAAACCGGTATTCCGTTGTTGATTTATGACAGAACACAATTTAACAATGGGAATTATCATTTCTCTTATGCTTTGTACTCAAAACAGGAACTCTCACATATTGTAAATCCCGGAAAATATGATTATGAAGTTTTCGGACCTAATGGTTTTTTCAGAAAATTCAGCGGAAACAATGTTTCTGAAACAGAAGTACTCTTCATCAATAACAATTCAAAAAATGAGGCCCAATTAATTTTTAAAAAGAAAAAAGGAAATGCGTCTGTTATTGTAGAAGATCTTTATGGGAAAAATAAAAAGACAGTCTCTTTACATCATGCAGAAGAAAAAATAACTGTTGATCTCAGCAAAAATAAAGGTTGGTATGATCTAAAAGTCATACTTGACGATCATATCTGGCATTTTGCAGGAAGAATTGAGACCGGAAAAGTTTCTATTTCGGATCCTCACTGGGCATAAACCCGACAAATAACAAAAATGAGAGCCCTGCACAAATGATGCAGGGCTTTCATTATGATTAAAATCATAGATTGATATCACAATTTTATATAATTTTCATGCATATATCTTAATACATAAAGTAATATTGTAAATGAATAATTAATAATAATTAAAAAACATAATTTTATTATCATTTATCGTTGATTTTTATTAAATTCACCTAACTAATTAACAAGCATCATGAAAAAATCGAACCTAAGCCTTGCGGTATGCTTAATTACAGCCGCATTTTCCGGTAGCTTACAAGCACAAGACACTAATACGGACAATCACACTGTCACAATTTCTATTCCCGAAGTTGCGTTGGTAGATATTGAACCTGCTGCCACAAAAAACATTACGTTAGGTTTTACAGCTCCAACAGAAGCGGGTAATCCTATTACACCAACCACATCCAACAATACGCTTTGGCTGAATTATTCGTCTATTAAATCGGTAGCAGACCCTACCCGTAATGTATCTGTAAAAGTAAATGCGCTTATTCCGGGAGTTGACATCCATGTAACAGCTGCCGCCGCTACAGGCAGTGGAGGAGGTACATTGGGCACACCGGCAGCACAGCTTACACTAAGTGCAGCAGATCAGACCATTATTTCAGGGATTGGAAGTGCCTTCACAGGAAACGGAGCCAATAACGGTCATAACCTTACCTATGCACTGGCAGCAGGAAGCGGCCCCGGAGGCGTAGCCGTGTATGCAGATCTACAGGCAACAGCCACTACTGTAGCAACAGTTACCTATACGATCTCAGACAACTAGCCTAACCAAGTTTTCAATTTAAGATAAAACAGGAAGAAATTATCTATCAGTTTCTTCCCGGTTTTATATTGTCTATAATTTAATTTTCAAACTTTACATAATTATGATAAAGCGCATTTTCCTTTTGATGTTTCTGATGCTGCAGTTTAGTTTTTTGCATGCGGGTATTGTTGTTCTAAACGGTCTTACCCATACTTACAAAGTGGAAAACGGAAAAGTGTATAAAGGAAAAATCGGTATTGAAAATACAGGCAGCACTCCTCAGACCGTAAAATTATTTTTACAGGACTTCATCTATAAGGCTGACGGGTCCATAAACTACACCACTATACACACGAATAACAGAACTAATGGTGACTGGATCAGGCTTAATACAAACCTGATTACATTGAAGGCAAAGGAAAAAACCGAAGTATTCTATGAAATTACAGTTCCCGATCAGCCCGCCGATCCCGGAAGTTACTGGAGTGTCATCATTGTTGAGCCTGTAGAAGATATTAAGCCAAGTAATGATAAAATAGGAGTGAATATCACTTCTGTGATACGCTATGCTATTCAGGTCATTACCGATTATGAACCGGAAAAGGCAAAACCTGATCTAAAATTTGAAAGTGTAAAAATAGAAAAAGAAGACGGAAAGCAAACCGCAAAAATTGCGATAGCCAACAGCGGTAATCTGTATTGTAAACCAACAGTAACTATTGAAATTTATAACAGAAAAACCGGAGAACGTATTGGAAGCTATACAAGCATTGCAATGGGATTATTACCGCAGACCTCCAAATCATTTTATATTGATATCAGCAAAATTCCGGCAGACCAATACAAGGCCGTACTTATAGCTACGGATGAGGAAGACAATGCATTTGCACTCAATGTGGAATTAGAAATAAAGAATGATTAAAAACTGGATTTTATATATTGTCCTTTTATCACTATTCCCGGCACAAACTTTTTCTCAACAGCTGTCCAGTAAACCGGCCGGCAAAAAAGATAGTCTTATGCCGGGAATGTCTACTTCTATTTCCTTTTCTTTAGAAAATATTTCAGCGGAAGACAGAGTTTACGATATGACAGTTACCGCTTCAAGCCCTTTCATTGCACCTATTTTAGCAAAAGGAGAATTTAAAATAGCAGCTGGTGAAAAAACAGTTTATATTGTTCCCGTTCGTATTGCGGCAGAAGCTGTACAGGGCCAGTATTCTGTTATTCTTCATGCAGCGGACCAGAATGACGGAATAATTTTTACAAAAACCTCACAGATAACAATTTCCGGAAACAGAAAACTTAGCCTGACCGCATTAAATTCACCGGAGTTTATCCGGGCAGGTGAAACAATCCGGGCATCTTTTCTTTTGAAAAACAACGGAAATATAAGTGAAAAACTGATTCTTGAAAGTAAAAATGCCGTAGTAGACAATGATGCTATTATAACCTTAGCACCGAACGAGTCAAAAATAATTGATATCTATAAAATTACCAGTCCGGAGCTTGGGCAAAATGAGTTTCAGAATCTCAACCTTTCTGTTTATTCTCCGGATAATCCAAAAGAAAACCAGACTGCTTACGTTAGTATAAAAGTAATATCAGTAAAGCCTGTAGAAGATGATATTTACCACAGGTTACCTGTTTCGGCATCTCTATCATTTATCGGAATGAAGAACATGGGGGTTTACAATGATGGTTTTCAGGGAGAAATTTACGGGAAAGGAAGCCTGGATAAAGAAAATAAAAACCAGATAGAATTTCACGCCGTGTCAGCCAATCCTGTTGAATTCAATTCTTTTACCCAATATGAAGAATATTTCATTAATTATAAAAGGGATAATTTTTTTGTTCATTTTGGGGATAAGATGTATTCTGCTTCTTACTTAACGGAATTTGCAAGGTATGGCCGTGGAGCGGAAGTCCGTTATGATTTAAAAAAGATCAGCCTGGGAGGGTTTTACAATCATCCGCGATTTTTCAGGGATATCAAGGATGAGTTTAATGTTTATTCCACCTTTAAAATCCGCAAAGAATCTGAAATCACCGCAGGATATCTTTATAAAATTCCGAGGAAAGGAGAAATTAATTTTGGAAATGTAAGGCTGTATTCTGAAACGCACCTTCCTTACACAGCCGGAAAATTTAAACTTTCAAAAAATATAACTATTTCCGGTGAAGCTGCGTACAGTAAAAATAAAGAAATGGACGGAACCGCTTATATGGCCCAGGCTCAGGCCACTTTTGAAAGGCTTAACGGTAATATTATGTATATGAGAGCAAGCCCGCACTTTGCAGGATATTTTACCAATACCAGTACGTTTAACGGAAATCTTCAGTATACCCTTTCCAGAAAGATCAGTGTATTTGCCAATTATGTACAGGACGCCAGAAATTTCCAAAGGGATACTTTATTTCTGGCAGCTCCCTACAGAAGTTTTCTCCAATACGGAATACAGTACAAATATCTGCGAAACGGCATGGTTACATTATACAATGGATTCCAGAAATATCAGGACCGCCTGGAACCTAAACAGTTTGATTATTATGAACGGTATTTTAAAGTAAGTGTTGACCAGCAGATAGGAATGTTTCAGGTAAACCTGCAGGGGCAGTTTGGAAAAACAAATAATTACCTGAGCGGATTTAACGGAAATTCCAGTTTTTATACTGCCAATATTGCCTTTGAAAAGTTCAAAACGTCTTTTAATATTTATGCGAGCTATGCCGTCACTTCAAGATATCAGATGCAGAATGAAAAGCAAATTTATTACGGAGCCAGAATCTTCAGCAGGTTTTCTGATAAGAACAGCCTGAGTCTCTTTTACCAGAATAATTACGTACCCGAGGAATATTTCAGAGACAGGAATCTTTTTGAAGTTTTATATCATCAGCAGCTTTTTCCGGGCAGCGATCTCTATTTATCCGGAAGATATTCATTACAGCGTGGTGAACTGGGTAATAAGGATTTTATATTTTCGCTGCGTTATACACTCCGTCTCAATGTACCTGTACAAAAGACTGCCGATTATACTTCTCTTTCAGGAAACATCAGTAATCTGGGTGTAAAAAAGACGGAAGGGATCAGATTAATGCTTGGCAGCAACTTATCTGTAACGGATAAGGATGGAAATTACCTGTTCAAGAATATTGTCCCGGGAGATTATTTTTTGGAGATAGACCGTTCTACGACAGAAATTAATGATATTCCCAATATTTCCTTACCTGCATCATTACATCTTATCAATAAAGAGAATGTTTTCAATTTCGGGTTAACAACTGCATCAACGATTAAAGGAATCATCCTGCTTTCTGAAGATGAAGACAAAAATCAATACAGCTTTGCACAGTTTCAGCCTAAAACAGAAAAAAAGAAAAGACAAAGCATCATTATTGAAGTGTCAGATGGTGAACAGACTTACCGGAAAATAGTATTTATCGGTGAAACATTCGATTTTACTTACCTGCGCCCGGGAGAATGGAAAGTTAAGCTGTATAGAAACGGTCTGGATAAAAAGTATAAAATAGCGGCAGATTCATTTCAGTTCAGTATCAAGCCTTCCCAAATACAGAGCATGGCTATTCATATTGTTAAGCAGCAAAGTGAAATCAAATATCAGCAGGAAACGATAAAGGTAGGATATAACGAAGTAAAAAAGAAAAAATGAAATTTAAAGAGCATCTCATATGTCTGATTTTTTGTCTGATGTCTGCCCCAATCTTCTCACAGACACTTATCGCTGTGACACTTCCCATTGTCACATTATTGGATATAGAGCCAACAGGAACTTTCACACTGAATTTTACTGCTCCCACAGAAGCGGGACAAGCTTTAACCACTCCCGCAGCCAATACTACAAAATGGGTTAATTATACTTCCGCAATTGCTTCCGGAGGTCTTACGAGAAGGGTTACAGCATCTATTAATCAGACCATTCCCGGTGTTAATATAAATATACAGGCTGCTGCTGCCTCCGGAGCCGGTGGAGGAACATTAGGTACACCATCCGGGATTGTTACCTTATCAACAACGGCAGCAACCATTATTACAGGAATAGGAGGTGCTTTTACAGGGACGGGAGCCAATAACGGACATAGACTTACCATCAGTCTTGCTGTAAATTCTTATGCCAACCTTTCGGCCAGAACAAATACACCTGTTATCATTACCTATACTATTACCGAATAAATTAAAAAGAAATGAAATGTATCAGTATTATTCCCGATAAAAAACTTTTGACAAAATATATCTGTTTTATTTTTATCATGCTTAACTGTTATTACAAAGCACAGTCGGTAGCAGTCTCAGGAACGAACTGGACTGCAAGTATTCCCAGTATTACAGAAGCGGGAAGTAATTATGCAGGGACTTATGCCAGTGCAACTAATCAGACTATTCTCAATGTGGGTTTACCCGCATTACTTGGAAGTGTAAAAGTGTATGTTCATTATGAACCTAATCCTACCTGGAACAATTCCTTAGTTTTATCAGCAAAGAGAACAAGCAACGGAACCACTTTATGTGTAGGATGTACTATATCAGGGGGAACTGCTTATCAGACGGTAACCCAAACTGCTCTTGAATTATTCAGAATATCCACAATCTTATCCGTTACGTCTTATAGTGGGATTAATATACAATATCAGCTAAGCGGAGTATCTGTAACGATTCCTGCAGCAACTTATAATAGTAAAATAGTATTTACTGTGAGTAATTAATCGTTAGTGAATTAATTATGAGTGATGGGTTATAGGTGAGTGTTTTTCATTTGAACCACAGATTCCACGGATTTCCACAGATGCTGGTGGATAAGAACAGCAAGGAATGATAATCTTATGCTATTAACAGATCGCTCCTACGGAGCTCCCGGCTTATGGCTTATGGCTTATGGCTTATGGCTTATGACAAAAATAATGTAATAATGTATAATGCATATAGCGGTATTTCCGATGGATCATTCAATCTTAGGTATGATCTATATTTATGGATTATGGATGAATATAGCTTATAAATATGGAGTAAGTCTCCAAACAAAAAAAGTCTCATACAACAGTGTTGTATGAGACTTTTAATAAAAACTGGCGGCGACCTACTCTCCCGCTTTCGCAGTACCATCGGAGCTGGTGG
>NZ_JACHLC010000007.1 GCF_014207845.1 Chryseobacterium shigense | reverse complement strand
CTCCTTGTTGACATAACTTATTTGATGTTAAAATTAAACTTTTTTTTGCTAATTTCATATCTTAAATTACTGTCTTAATTTTGGGGAGTATTATACTTTGTGCAATAAATTAATGTTATCAAATAACGAATATTTAGAAAGAAACGAATTTATTATAAAAGTAAAATCAATAAATGAAGAGATTAAAGATATTGGTTTAAAAAAAATATGTGAACAAAAATTAAACAAATTAACAACTAATTAAAATTTAAATTATGGAACAAATTGATGTAAAAATCGGAGAAATTGGAACAAAAGTATTATTTGAAACTGAACACGTAAAAGTTTGGGATTTAACTTTAGCTCCTGGCGAAGCAACCAAATGGCATAAACACCAAATGGATTATATGTTCGTTGTTGTCAAGAATGGAAAAGTTGCTACAGAATATATTAATGGAGAAATTGAAAATCAAGATGATGAAATTGGAATTGTTGATTTTAGAAAAAAGGACATTCCTCATAGATTAGTTAATAATGATAATCAAGAGTACAAGAATATAGTTGTTGAGTTCAAAGCAACATTTAGTGAAGATTGATAAAAATTTTAGAAGATGAAAGATAGTAACGATATTTTATTCTATGACGAAGATGGATTGTTTTTTGAATTTAGTAACTTTTATCCATTACCAGTTAAAATTGATGGGGCTTTCTGGTTGACTTCAGAACATTTCTATCAAGCACAAAAATTCATAAATGACTCTTCAAAAGAAAAAATTAGATTAGCAAAGACCGCTGAAGAGGCATACTTATTAGGTAATAATCTTCAAGAAAGTCGAGTAGATAATTGGGAGAATAGAAGAGTCCAAATTATGGAAAGGGCAGTTTATGAAAAATTTTCTCAACATGATTTTTTAAAAGAAAAACTGTTGGAAACCGGAGAACTTCTAATAAAAGAAAATTCTCCTACAGATAGTTTTTGGGGAATCGGGAGTGATGGGTTAGGGAAAAATGTTTTGGGCAGGATTCTAATGGATATTAGGAATAAATTTAAAAACCTAGAGGAGGCAAAACAGTCAGTAAAGCCAAAGTGGATGTGTATTGAAGACTCTGTTGAAATACCCACAGAATATGGTAAAATGTTTTTTAACGTATATATGGATCATAAAGGGAAAGAACATTTAGCAATTATCTCTGGTAATATTGATGTAGATGAGCATGTTTTAGTGAGAATACATTCTGAATGTATAACTGGAGATGTTTTTAAATCTAGTAAGTGCGATTGCGGAATACAATTAGATAGGGCTTTTAAATTCATAGGAGAAGAGACGCAAAAAGGTAAGGGAGGAATAATCTTATACATGAGAGATGAAGGAAGAGGAATAGGACTTGGAAATAAATTAAGAGCTTACAAGTTTCAGCAACAAGGTTTCGATACGATAGATGCGAATAAAATAATACAAACTCCTGTAGATGATAGGAACTATGTATTACCATCACAAATATTAAAAAGTCTTGGTATTAACAAAGTGAGACTAATAACAAATAATCCGTTGAAAATAAAAGATCTAGAAAATGAAGGTATAGAAGTAAAGAGAGTAAAAATAAATTCTTCAGTTACCCCATTTAATAAAGACTATCTTTCTGTTAAAAATAATATTATGGGGCATAATATAGGAATTGATTACTAGCTGATGAGACCTGAAAAAACTATACATAACTGTTTGGTACAAGAGAAGGTTAAATATGCTATATGTTTACCAGATTCATTAACTTCTCCATTAATCAACGAAATTAGAAATAATGAATCTATTTTTTATGCGCAGGCTACACACGAATCTGATTGCGTAGGTGTTAGTACTGGTTTGAATATTACTAATAATTTAAGCGTTGTAATAATGGAAAACTCTGGAATTAGAAATGCTTGTGAAACTATTGCACGATTTCACTTATCCCATGCATTATACAATATCTACCTAATATCTTTTAGAGGAAATTTTGGGGAGAGAAATTGGTGGGGACAAGCTCATTCAACTACGATGCAGCCGTTGTTAGATTTGTTAAGATTTAGATATGTTTTTATTGATGATATAAAAGATTTTAAGAAAGTATTTAAGGATGCTGTGAATGATTTTCAAGCTAGACAATCAAGTGTTGCAATAATATTGAAGCCTAATGTTTTAAAAAACATCAACAATGACAAGTAGAGAAGTAATTAGTTATCTCAGTAGTAAAATTGATAAAGACACCTCTATAGTTAGTTCTTTAGGCAGAACATCCCAAGAAGTCTATAATGTGTTACCAAACCAAACATTATTTTTGGATTCTATGGGTGATATTGTTTCAATATCTTGTGGGATAGCATTGGGACTAGAAAATAAACCTGTTATTGCTATTGATACAGATGGAAGTAATTTAATGGGTATTAGTATTTTGTCACTTATCTCATCTATTAAAGAAAGGATACACAATTTATCTATCATAGTTATAAATAATAAGATACTGGAATCTGGAGGTGGTATCGAAACAACAGTGAATGATCTTAAGTGGGAATATTTAGGTAAAGCGTGGGATATTAATATTGTTGAAGTTAATACCTTAGATGATTTGAAAAAGAATTTTGAAGCCTTTGCTTTTAAAGAGCTAACTTATTTTGTAGTAAATGTTGATAACACAAGTCTTCTTCAAAGTGACTCTACAAAGTCAATTGATGGGATAGAATCTAAATATATATTTTCGAGACACCTTGAAAAGGTTAGAAAAGAAAAGTTTATAAAGCCATGTTTGAAAAATTAATTAAAAAAGATTAAAATGGAATTAGAATCAATAATGAATTACACTATTGGTCTTGCATATAGGGCTGGTAACTTATTACTTAATCATGAAAACAATCATGTATTCTCAAAAAAAAACGAATTTAATGATATTGGTGCTTATGTTTCAGAAATGGATAAAAAAAGTGAAGAGTTGATTATGAAAATGATTAGTGTACAATTTCCTTCGCATAATCTATGTGGTGAAGAAAGCGGATTGATTGATAAAAATTCAGAGTACACTTGGTATATCGACCCTTTAGATGGTACATATAATTATATTAGAGGATATCCGATGTGGGGGGTGAGTATTGGATTGTCAAAAAACCAAACTCCAATTATAGGAGTTCTGTATTTTCCAAAATTAAATAAATTAGTATATGCTGGACAAGAGCTTGGAGCATATAATAATGAGAAAAAACTACAAGTTTCAAAATTAGATTATACTGACGGTTGCTATTCAGTCCCTACTTATAAGTATCAAGAGAAACAGCAGGCAATTATTGAATTAATTGAAAAGATGAGTACAACCAAAATTCATCACTGTTCTAGTTTTGATTTTGCCTGTTTAGCGGAAGGTAATACTGAGGTTATTCTGAGTGGTACTTTAGCACCATGGGATTCGTGTGCAGGAGTCTGTATTGTTAGAGAAGCTGGGGGAGTTGTTGTTAATTTAAATGGAAATGATTGGATTATGTCTAGTGAGTATATTATAGCAATGAATAAATATGACAATTCAATCATTGAATTAATAAAAAATAAAAAATTAGAAATTCTTGAGAAAAATTTTCTTATCCCAGAAATTAAAAGGTCAGAAAAAAACAACCCCAGTCAAATAGAAAAATTAAAACATTAGTTATCTGATTAACCCTTTACTATGTAAGTCATCAAAAATTAATTGATCAACAAATGATGTTTTTTCTTTGTCTTTAAATTCTAGCCAACTAAAACTTTCTATCTCATTATTAGGCATTAAATCACCCGTGAAATCAGCAAAATAGCATAACATTCGTACAATTACATTATCAGAATGTCCGTATGCTGGAGCTTCAAAACAACCAAAAAAAGTAATAGAATCATTAATTAATTTTACATTTAGTTCCTCGAAAATCTCTCTTTTCAAACACTCAAAATCAGTTTCGCTATTTTCCCTTTTTCCGCCAGGCAAAAAGTATCGGTCTTTACTTTTAGAAATGGTGCTTAAAATCTTATAATTATTAATATGAATCAATGCAACTTTATCAATAATGTTTTTCATTTGCTTATGATATTTAAATTAAAAACAAATGTAACATTTTATTAAACAAAAAAATATGAAAATTTATTTTATCCGATTTGTTTTTATTTTCCTTGTCAGATTTATTATATATTTAATTTCTATAATTCCTCTTGCTTATTTTCTTGCTTTTACTGAAACTTCTTTATTAAAATTATTTTTAATAATATTTTCATTGCTAATTATTCCTTTCATAATTATTTTATTTTCAGGATTACTATACAGGGTTACACCAAAGGTTGGTGTAGGAGCATATCCTCCATTTTCTAAGCCATTTATTAAATGGTTCTTAAGAGATTTAATATCTGATGTTGTATTGTCTTCGAGTTTTTTAAATAATATTACAAATAGAATCGATTTCATTAAGATTATATACTATCGACTTCTTGGGGTAAAAAACATTTCATCTTTGGTTATGGCATCTGGAGTTTTAATATTGGATCCAGATAGATTCGTTTTTGGTAAAGATATATTTATAGGATATTCAACATTGATTAGTGGTCACTTTGTAAAAAATCGTAAACTAGTATTAGAAATGGGAAAAATTGGAGATTATGTACAAATTGGAGCATGTTGTAAAATTGCACAAGGTGTTAAAATAGGAAATAACTCAATAATAGGATTTGGTGTTACAATTGGCGTTAACTGTATAATTGGGGAAAATGTTAAAATTTACGATGCAAGCGTATTAGATGACAATTCTATTATTGGAGACAATTCAATTATTGGAAAAAAGTGTATTGTTGGTAAAAGAACGGAAGTGAAAAATAATTGTTACATAGGAAATTATAGTTCAATTGGATCAAAATTAGTAATTAAATCAAATACAAGAATAGAAGAACTATCTACTATTAAAAACAACATCGTATGATAGATATTATTGCAAAACAATTAAATGATAGTAATATCAAAGGAATTATATCCTTTGGCTCATTTCATTCTGGTACTTCTAATAAAGATCATAATGATGAGTTTTCAGATTTGGATTTGTTTGTTTTTACAAAAAATCCGAACATTTCATTAAACATAGATAATATTGGATGGCTTAAATGTCTTGGGAAGCCTATTTCGGTATTGACTATAAAAAATCCAGTTGAAGGGAATATGATTACTCGTATTATGTATGAAAATCTTTTTAGTGTAGATGTTATTCTAATTAGTTACAGCAAGTTTAATTTGATAAAAATTTATTTGTTTTTTAAAAAGATGAAATTAAATAAGTTTATCCCAGACTATATCAATATTGAAAAGGAACTGACAACTTTTAATGCATATTTAAAAAGAGGATACTCTATTGTTTATGATAAAAAAAATATAAAGAAAACCGTTTCAGACATTAATCAATTTTTTCCAATAGTTGAAGAAAAATTAGATGAGAAAAAATTTTTAGAATGCTATGATGAATTTTGGCAGACTGCATACCGATTTTTAGGAAAAATTGTAAGGGGTGATATTTACTACGGATTAATATTACTTGATAATGTGCTTAAAAATAGGATGGTAGAGATGATAGCTTGGGAAAGTAAATATTTTTTTGATAATAAAGATGACTTATACTATTATGGAAAAAAAATAAACTCATGGGCAGACAAACATACTATCTTAAAACTTTCAAAGACAACCTTTTCAACTGATTATAAAAATAATCTAGAAGTTCTAAATAATCACATTTTAATATTCAAAAACTGTAGTAAAAATGTAGCTGTAAAAAAAGGATATAGTTTAAATAATGTACTGGAGCACAAAATATTGAGTAAAGTTGGTGATTATTTAAAAAATTTCGAACAATGATAACTCTTCTAAAGGAAAACATAAAACTTGCGACACCAATATTTTTAGGGCAAATATCTTTTACTTTAATTGGATTTATTGATAATATAATGATAGGCAGATTAGGAGCAGTATCTTTATCAGCTTTCTCATTAGGTAACAATATTATGTTTTTAGCTTTTGCTTTAAATATTGGATTTACTATGATGTTTACCCCTCTGATTTCTGAAATGTACAGCTTAGGTAAAATAAGAGAAACAAAAAATATTTTTTTTCATGGCATTATAGTATACTTAACTTTGGGATTTTTTTTATTTTTTTTACTTAAAATTGCATTATTAAATATTTCTAGTTTAGGGCAATCAGAGGAAGTAGTAATAATTTCAAAACCTTACTTGTCCGTTTTACTTTACTCATTCATACCTGCATTTTTGTTTCAAATGCTAAAACAATTTTCAGATGGTTTAAGTAAAACAAAAATAGCAATGTATTGTATTTTAATTTCTTTAATATTAAATGTATCAGTTAATTATTGTCTGATTTTCGGGAAGTTTGGACTGCCTAAATTTGGCATATTAGGATCTGCAATAGGGACATTGATATCAAGATGTTTTTTATTTTTACTCTTTTTGATTTGTTTATTAAAAAATACGCAAACAAATATTTTTTTTAAAAATTTAATAAATCATAAATTCAATTTTAGTTCTGCAAAACAAATAATAAGTTTAGGGTCGTTTTCAAGTTTTCAAGTCTTTTTTAAAATAGTATTACTGACGGCAACTGTTATTTTATCTGGAAAATTGAATATAACTTATCAGGCATCTAACCAAATAATGCTAAGTTTATCAGCTATTATGTTTGCAATACCTTTTAGTTTGGGAACGGTGTCAGCAATACAATCAAGTAAATTTTTAGCTCAAAAAAATATTTTATTTTTTAAACAATCAATAAAAACACTTGCTATTTTGTCATTAATTAGTTCAATTATTTTCACAATAATTATATTTGTTTTCAGAGATGAAATTCCCTTAATTTATATAAAGGATAATTCCGTTATAATGACTGTGTCAAAGACACTTATTTTTTTATCAATATTTCAACTAATAGATAGTTTAGAAACAATAGTTTTAGGAACCTTAAAAGGAATAAAAGATACCTATATTCCTTTTTTTGTAACATCAATTGCTTATTGTGTTATTTCTGTTCCACTATCGTTATATTTATCAAATATTATATCATTAAAAGGTATTTGGTTAGGCTTAACAATTGGAGTGTTTGTTTCGTTTATATTTTTGATTATTAGAATTTTCAGAATGGTTTCGTCGTATGAAGAGAATATATCTAAACGATAAAATTGTTAGAGTTGTAAAAATAGAGATAAGGATGCATGTTTTTTGAATAAAGACGCAAAAAATGAAAACAAATGGTTCGAGACCCATAAGGGGTTGTAAATCAGTGTAATTATTTGATAATCAAAGACAAACGGTTCGAGGTGTGACCTATGATCCACCCAAGAAAAGTACACTTTTTAAAGTGTACTTTTTTATTTCTGTACACTGAACACATCTCAACTTAAGAAAACATTATTCCTTAATTGTTTGATACTCCACAAGAAAAGTATATTTTTGCGATCCACAACATAAGGTCATAGTGATGATACGTGTTGTCACTAAAAACCTGAATTTGAAAAACAATTAAATCATGAAAAAACTATCCTGAATTTTATTCTTTTAATTCATTAATACTGATTGTTCCCAGCAATTTAGAATCCAAACAAATTTTCAGAATTTCTTTAAAGATACACGTTGTGTGATCAATAGGTTTTATTTTAGTAATCATACAAGAAACTGTATCAGTCTGGAGGAAACTTCCAATGTTCTACAGATAATAATCCGGTATTATTTAATCAACAAGAATACTTTTAAAATCAGACCTTGATCAAAGCCTATTTTTCAAGAATGAATTTGATTTTGAAAAATTTTCATTTCATATGGAGAGCTTAGAAACTATTCAAACGAAGCGAAACCAAAAAACTAAACAAGTAGGAAAAATATTATAAAAACTTAAATATGAAGAAAATTCTTTTTTTATTAGTGTTAATCAGTTTACAGTCATTTGCTCAATGCTGGCAAAGTGTGAGTGCAGGATGGAGCCATTCGGCAGGAATAAAAACGGATGGAACCCTTTGGATGTGGGGAAGAAATAATTCCGGACAATTAGGTAACGGAACAACAACCGATGGACTTATTCCAACACAAATCGGAACAGCAAATAATTGGCTAAAAGTAGCTGCCGGAGGTTATCAGACTTTTGCTATCAAAACAGATGGAACACTTTGGGCATGGGGGGATAATCAGTATGGGCAACTCGGAGATTTAACTGTGATTAATAAACTTACTCCAACACAAATCGGAACGGCAAATAATTGGCAAAATGTTAGTGCAGGAGGCTTTCATACTCTTGCCATTAAAACCGATGGAACCCTTTGGACATGGGGCAGAAATGATGATGGGCAATTAGGTGATGGAACAGTAATTTCAAAAGCTTTCCCAATACAAATCGGAACAGCAACAAATTGGCAAAGTGTTAGTGCAGGATATGGTCATTCGGAAGCAATAAAAACAAACGGAACACTTTGGGCTTGGGGAGATAATGGTGATGTACAACTTGGAAACGGAACAGGAACTTCAAGTAAAGTTCCAATACAAATCTTTGGTGCGGCATCTCAAAATGTTTCAGCAGGAGATATCCATACTATTGAAGTAAAAGCAAATGGGACACTATGGGCATGGGGTTGGAATTACTATGGGCAATTGGGCGGAAGTACTGCAACCTTTCAATCTTCTCCAATACAAATCGGAACAGCAACAAATTGGCAAAATATTAGTGTAGGACATACTTATTCGATAGGAAAAAGAACAGATGGAACATTATGGGCGTGGGGTGATAATGATTATGGACAATTGGGAGATGGAACTAATATTGATAGGAAAAATATCCCGACACAAATCGGAACGGCAAATAATTGGCTAAAGATAGCTGCTGGAAATTCCCATGTTCTTGCTGTCAAAACGGATGGAACACTTTGGGCGTGGGGTAGTAATATGTATGGACAATTGGGCGATGGCTCTAATGTTGACAAAAATGTTCCAACAACTATTGCCTGTCCAACTACTTTGAGTGTTGATGATTTTACAATGTCGAACAACACCGTAAAGGCTCACCCGAACCCGGTTAATGACAAACTCATTATTTCGTTTGATCAGAAGATTTCTTTGGTATCGGTTTATAATGTTTTGGGTCAGGAAATGCTGAATAAAACAATAAATGCTAATGAAGGTACAATAGATTTTTCGGGCCTGGCAACAGGAGTTTATCTTGTTAGAGTAAATTCAAATGATGATGTAAAAACATTAAAAGTTATTAAAAAATAAAATAAACTCATACAAAAATTAGATCCGTGAATCATCAGACTCATGCGATTCTAGCTTGTGACGATGATTCACCTAAGAAAAGTACACTTTTTAAAGTGTACTTTTTTTATTTCTATACACTTTATCAATATCAACTTGATAAAACACTATTTGGTGTGTAAATTCTCATTAATTGTTTGATACTCCACAAGAAAAGTATATTTTTGCAGTCCACAACATGAAAATCATAATCATGATACCTGTTGTCACTAAAAACTAAATTAGAAAAACCATTAACCATGAAAATGAAAAAATACCCTGAATTTTTATTCTGTTAATTCACTAATACCTATTATTTCCGGCAATAGAACTAAAGTAAATCCTCAGGATTTCTTTAAAGATATAAGTGTTGTAAAACTCACTGTATTTGGTGTCAATAATCATAAAAAATTATCCATACGGAGGGAATATCGAATGTTCTGTCGGTAATTATGTAGTATTATTTAATCAACAAAAATACTTTTCTAATCAAAATTTAATGAAAGCCCTTGGTTTTTTCATGACGTTGATTTTGGAAATTTTCATTTCATATGGAGCTCAGAAACCATTCAAACGAAGCGAAACCGAAAAGCTAAACGAGTAGGACAACTATTATGAAACTTAAGCATGAAGAAAATTATTTTATTAAAAACTATGAAAAAACTCTACTTTTTACTCTTAATCCTCAGTTCAATTTCTGCATTTGCACAAACGTATAGTTACACAACATACAATACTTCAAACTCAGAAATAGGGAGCAATTACATTGCGGATATTAAAACCGATGCCAATGGCTTGTTATGGTTGGCGACTTATAATGGAGTTTCAACTTTTAACGGAACTACTTTTACCAATTATAATACGGCTAATTCCGGTATCGCATCCAATTCAATTATAAAAATTCAAATTGATGGATTGGGCAGAAAATGGATTGCCTCTCAACTCAACGGAATTATTTTGTATAATGGAACAACCTGGACTAATTATACAACTTCCAATTCAGGATTGCCAACTAATGCGATCAATGATATAGCTGTTGACGGGCAAAATAATCTTTGGATTGCAACAGATTCAGGGCTTACAAAATTTAACGGGACTACCTGGGCTACTTATACTGCTGTAACAAATCTGAAGTCTGTGGCAACCGACAGTAACAATGGCGTTTGGGTTACAAATGATGGTGTAATGTATAAATTTAATGGAACTGATTTTGATTTTATAGCTCAAGGTACCCAAAGAATATTAAGAATTGCCAATAATACAATCTATGTAAAAGGTTCTGATAGTTTAATTACGTTAACAACAAGCGGAACTAACATTACATTCACCTATCAAAGCAATTCTTGCCTTGCAGGATATAATCCGAACGCTCTGGATGTTGACAGTAATAGCAAAGTATGGATTGGATTTAATGGAGCAGGTTTGCAAAACTTTACGAATTGTACAACTTATACCACGACAAGTACAAATTCTGGTTTACCCGATAACTATTTTAGTGCAGTTAGGACACAATCTTCAGGGACTATTTGGCTGGGAACCTTGCAGCTTGGTTTGGTGAAAATGTCGCCAAGTACTGTTCAAACAGGCTGCTTTCAAAAAATAAACGCAGGTAGTTTGCATAGTGTAGCCATAAAAACAGATGGAACATTATGGGCCTGGGGAAATAATTATTCAGGACAATTAGGAAATGGTACAACTACTAATACATCAACTCCAAAACAAATAGGAACAGGTAATAACTGGAAAGAAATTGCCGGGGGAAGCAATCATACAATTGCTCAAAAAACAGATGGAACACTTTGGGCCTGGGGAGCCAATTCAGGTCAGTTGGGTAACGGTACAAATACAGATCAGCATACACCAATACAAGTAGGAACTGCTACTGATTGGAAAACTTTTGATAGTGGAATGTATCATACAGTGGCAATAAAAAATAATGGAACGCTATGGGCCTGGGGCCTCAATCCTTACGGTCAGTTAGGTACTGGCAACACGACTACCAGTTTGGTGCCGATTCAAATAGGAACTGCTGCCAACTGGTTAGCTGTTCAATGCGGACAGGATTTTACCGTTGCATTGAAAACAGACGGAACGCTTTGGGCCTGGGGAAGTAATACTTACGGGACTATTGGAGACGCTACCAATACTAATAGGTTAGTACCTACTCAAGTTGGAACTGCCAGCAATTGGCAAAGTCTTGGTGTTGGGGCACTTCATGTGGCTGCATTAAAAACGGACGGAACATTTTGGGCTTGGGGATATAATGCCAATGGACAATTGGGAGACGGAACAACTACAAATAAGAATATCCCAACGCAAATCGGAACAGCTACTAACTGGCAGACCATTGCTTCAGGAGGAAATCACACCACTGCTATAAAATCCAACGGAACACTTTGGGCTTGGGGAAGAAATCAATATGGCCAATTAGGAAACGGACTTACGACAAACAGTAATGTTCCTGTACAGATAGGCAACCTTACAACCTGGAAAAATATTGCAGGTGGAATATCGCATACATTTGCCTTAAAGAGCGACGGAACTGTTAATACATGGGGGTTAAATCTTTATGGACAATTGGGTGATGGCTCTAATGTTGACAAAAATGTTCCAACAACTATTGCCTGTCCAACTACTTTAGGTGTTGATGATTTTACAATGCCGAACAACGCTGTAAAGGCTTACCCGAACCCGGTTAATGACAAACTCATTATTTCGTTTGATCAGAAGATTTCTTTGGTATCGGTTTATAATGTTTTGGGTCAGGAAATGCTGAATAAAACAATAAATGCTAATGAAGGTACAATAGATTTTTCCGGCCTGGCAGCGGGAGTTTATCTGGTTAGAGTAAATTCAAATGATGATGTAAAAACATTAAAAGTTATTAAAAAATAAACTCATACAAAAATTAGATCCGTGAATCATCAGACTCATGCGATTCTAGTTTGTGACTATGGTTCACTCAAAAAAAGTACACTTTTTAAAAGTGTACTTTTTTATTTCTATACATTATATCAATTTAATAAAACACTATTTGGTGTGTAAATTTTCATTAATTGTTTGACGCTCCACAAGAAAAGTATATTTGCAGTCCACAATATGAAAATCATAATCATGGTACCTGTTGTCATTAAAAACCTGAATTTGAAATAGATTAATACGGATATATGATTCGATCTCCACTATGTGGTCATAGTCTTTACTTCCGATTCTGTGTAAACATCAGTTTTAATCGTATTCAAACCTATATCTGAAAAGTATAAGGGCAAAGGAAAGTTAATCACTCTGCCCTTAAGCTGTATTACCAGAAGTATAAAGCATTGTAATTTGACGCATCAGGATTTAATGGTGCCATATTATCAAGAAATGTAGATAAATCCATACTTTTTATTTGAGTATCAAAGTTACCGGTAGCAGTATCCAAAGTGTTGGTATACCATACTACCGATCCTGTACCTCCTTGTTTCCAATCAATGCTCCACACTGTATAATAATGCCCGATTCTTCCTCCGGTTGATTTTGGAACAGATGAAATGACGATAAAAGGTGTCTGGCGGGTATCTATGTGATTTAGCATTGATTTAATAAAATTAAACCTTCCCGTGCTGTTATCGCTTTTAGAATCCAATGAGCATGATATTTTACCGGAATCGTTACTGAGACAATAACTTTGTAATTTAGTAATTATTGAACTACTTCCACACCAATTTTTTACTGCTGTAATTTGAGCATACGTGGCGGGATATGTATATCCTTTTGTTCTGGCAATTGCTCCGGCACATAAAGTATAATTAGTCCAGCTACACTCACCGCTTTTCTGTAAAAGATGTGTGTAATTTGTTTTATATGCATTATTTACACGGTAAAATTTAGAGGGAATATCACTGGCTGTCTGCGCAGATAGAATATTAGTTACCAATCCTGTCTTATTACTTAACGAATTGGCTTCGTTATTGCGAATACTCTCTTGTTCGTTCAAACTATCATCCTGATTACAAGAAAATAGTGACACAATCAGCAGGCTTACTGCCATGATTTTTAATGATTTCATTTTGTATTAATTTTTGGGTTGATATTTTTGTTTACTCTTTCCATTTCTTTATCACTACAGTTTCTAATGAGCTAGGTTTCCTACAGCAATAATTTGTTTTTTTAATAATTATTGAGATCGTATGATTATTATACATTCATTGGAATTATGCTTTTTCAAGTGAAATTGTTTTTTCAAACTTACAAGAAAAAACCACCATGAAATATAGGTGGTTACATTGTAAGTGGTGTATTGTACAGTCCTTATACTGAGTGGGGAAGTTTATTGAGTGAATTGGTGAATTTATTTAGTTTGATTTTGCAACCAAAAGCGTTTGTTTTACTTTTTCCATATACAAATCACTAATTGGCAGTTCAATGAATTCATTTTGCAAGGAGATACCTTTTAACTGAATGAACTTTTTTGTGGTATTCAGCATGTGTATATATTGAGTATTTACTATATAGCTTTTATGGATTCTGATAAAAGGCAGTGGTAAAATGGTTTCTATTTCTTTAAGTGTTTTGGTAACAAACATTTGTGTATTATCCTTTTTGATAATTCTGCAACAATTATTATCGGATTGTATGTGATGTATTTCTTCCAACTGCATAAAGAAATGTCCCTCTGTATTTTTGATAGTAATATGACTTTGCATTTCGAGATATTTTTTTTCAAACTTATGTAATGCAATAATCAACTCATCAGGATCAACAGGTTTATCCAAAAAATAAAGCACATCACTATTCACCGCTTTCTTCGCATATTTGTCATAATGGGTGTTCATAATAATAAATGGCATTTCGGAGGTGAACTGTCGGATTTCTTTTATCAGGTCGAATCCTTTTTCATCACCCAATTCTACATCCAAAAAAATAATATGCGGTTTGGCGGAAAGAGCTAAAGAAATTCCTTTAGAAACCGAATGTGCAACCCCTGCCTCCTTAAAATTTTGATGTTGTTTCATTGCTGTTTGCAGGTTTTGTAAACTGCCTAAGTTATCTTCTACAATAATATAATTATAATTCATGGTTATTAGCTGTATTTATAATCTTTCGGTATTTTTACTTCTACTTTTGTTCCTTGTTCTTTATCAGTGATTTCAAAAATAGCGTTTTCTTTATTTTTTTGATTAAGAGTGGTAAAAAGTTTCTGATATGTTGAAGTTCCGATTCCACTATCTGATAAAATGTTTTGGTTTCTTCCTTTTCCAGAATCATCAATGCTGATAAAAATGAAATTATCTTTTTCCAGTAATTTTACTTTTATTTTACCTCCATTTTCCTTTCCTTTAATACCATGCTTTATAGCGTTTTCCACCAAGTTTTTCAACATCAGTCTTGGGATTTGTACATCTTCATTTTCTATTTTATTTTCAATGGAATATTCTAAGGGTTCAGATAACATACTTTTTTCCAAACTTAAAAAATCTTCAATTTGATTAATTTGTGTTTTTATACTTTCTGTCAAAGAATGGCTGTTTAAACTTGCTTTTGTAATGTTGAATAATTTCAGCATATTTTTATAAGACTCCGGAGCTTTCTCCTGAATTTCGGGAGAAATGAAAGCCAGCAGATTTTTTATTTCATGAGGATCAAGTTGTTTATTCAGACTTTGAAGTTCCATTGCATTGAGGCTGTGCTGCAGACTAAGCAATGTATTTTGATTCTGGAGCTCTTTTTGTTGCTGATGGTTTTTGAAAAATAAAAATCCTCCTCCCGAGAGCAGTAATAAAAATCCGATACTGGAAATCGCAACATTCCGATTAGTTTTTTCTTTTTCAAGTTCTAATTGTTGGGATTTAATTTGATCCTCTTTTTCCGCAGTTTGGTATTTGGTATTCCAGTTAGTAAAATACATTTTGTTTTCATCGCTATTAATTTTCCTTTCTATAGAGTCATATTTTTCCAGAAGATGAAGTAACTCTTTATCATTGTTCTTTTTTAACCGGAAATGCAAATAGTCATAAATGAGATCTTTCTCTCCTGTTTTATTCTGATCTTTTTGCAAAATATCCAATGATGTTTCAAAATGAATTTTTGCTTCTTTAAAATTACCAGAGTTAGCCATAAGATTAGCGTATAAATGATAGTAACTTAATGGCATTTTATTATTCTTATGAGTTGCTATTTTTCGTAAGTCTTTTAATGCATCATCAAAATTCCCTTCCTTATATTTTATTAAAGCTAATTGCAGTCTATTTATCAATAAATTGTTATCACTTTTCAGTATCCGGAACTTATCAATAGCAAGATTATAATATTCTTTGCTAAGCTTGTAATGTTTTAATTCGGCATATTCTGTTGCAATATTTGCTAAGGTATAGGCTTCGTTTTCCATCAAGTTGTATTTTCTATCGATAGAAAGTCCTTTCTTATGATATTCAATTGCTTTTTCATTCATCGATAAACTGCCAAAATTAACACCAATTCTACCATATACAGCACTTAACCCTAACCAGTCTTTATGCTTTTGAAGAATAGGGATCGTTTCTTCGTATAGTAAGGTTGATTTGAAAAAATTATTTTGATTGGCATATAGATAGCCAAGATTTAATTTTATTCTGGCAATTGTCTTGTCATCATTTATTTTTTTGTAATTATTAATTGCTTTTTCATATTCTAGTATTGCCTCTTGTAATTGATGTTTATAAAACAAATGATTTCCATAATTATAGTAATAAATACCTTTTAATTTAAATTCATCAGATGGGATTTTATTGATTATTTTTTTAAAAATTGAATCCGATATGTCCATTTTATCTATGGCTTCATAATTCACAGCGGTATAAATTTCGGAGATGATGATACCATTAAGATGTTTTTTTTCCAAGGAAAGTTTTTTCAATCTATTAGTATAGCTAAACGCAGAATCAATACTTTCTGTCCAATATAGAGTAATTATTTTCTCATATAAATCAACTTTTGATTCTGTATCGGTTTTGCTTTTTAGTTCGTTTTTCAAACTATCGATTCTCTTATCTTGTCCGAAAGCAAAATAATTCAGTAAAACAAAGAATAGGATTTTTCTCATTGTCTGTCGGTATTTGTGTTTGGTTATTTAATTTTTTAGTCAAAAGGCTAGTTTTTTATTTCAGATAGTAAATCTATTGAGGGATAGGTTTTATTGATTGAAATTCAGTGGTTTAAGTGTTAAAATTAACAAAAAAAGCCATAAAAAAGAAATTTATATGGAGTAGGATATTAGCAATTCTAAAATCATATAAATCGGGGCAGATCTCCAAAGATATATTTCGGAAATATTGATTTCACTATTAACCGTTACGCGATTGGGAAAAGAATTTCGGAGGGATAAGCAAAACAAAAACTGGCAAAGACTAAAGAGAATTCTATGAAAAAGATGTTTACTAATTTAAGTTTGTAATATGAAGTCGGTTTGTCAAAAAAGGGACAAAGCCTGTCAAAAAATGTGAAATTGTAGAATATATGATCCAAGGGTACTTTTTGAACATCAGAAAGGTTGCAGTTATTTGCTAGTTGGAAAAGAATAGTTGTTTATTATCATTCTAAGCGAAAAGAAGATTCTGGTCTCATAACTTGCTTGAAACAAATTTTCAGAGAAACATCCAGGCTATGGATTCAACAAAATTTTACAAGACCAACAACATCGGAATGAAATATTTTATAGCTTTACAAAAAACACTGATACCCATCATTCACCCCAAGAATCCTGCATTTTTATGCAGGATTTTATATATATATCTTTTTATTTATTCTTAAACTCATATAAAAAATATTTTTCCAGAGGTAAAAAGAGGAAAATCTTGACATGAATTTATTCTTACTTTAACAAAAGACTTGATTTTTTTACAGAATCTACATAAATTTCAATTTGTTTTTAAACATCAGATAAATAAATGGGGAAAATTGTTAATTTTGAAGAAATTCCCTCTCATGAAAACAAAGCTGCTTATTCTTATATTCTTTCCTCTTGTTTTTTTGTCGCAAAGTTTTTCTAAACAAAGAATAGAGTTTTTAACAAAACAACTAAAAGGAGAAAATATTGATGCAAGATTTGGAGAGGAAAAAGCTATCTCAATTTGTAATGAGCTTTACATGCTTTCAAAAGAAGAGAATGATAAAAGTGGGATGTTGATAGCTATAACGTATCGTTCAAGAGCATACATCACCAGAATGGATACGAATGCGTGCTTAAAATCTGTAGAAGAAGGATTACCCATAGCAGAAGAATTAAAATCGTATAAAGACTGGGTATCCCTTCTTCTATACAAAGCGAAGTCGTTAATGCTTGTGAAAGATTTTGATAATGCCCGTTCCTGTTTTTCCAAAGCATTTAAGATTGTCAATCTGATTGATGATAAAAATACAATGCATAAAGAAAAATATTATATTTATGAAAATCTTGCATTATATTCCATACCTCTTTTTAAAGACTACAATAAAAGAAGTTATAAAGACTCCATTTTATATTTTGCACTAAAAAGCTATTCTGAGATATCAAAAGTGCCTGATCCATGTCCTCAGAAAGGACAATCGCTCCAGAATATAGCATTTGCCTATGATACACAGGGTAATTATAAGGAAGCAGATAAATATTATGATTATGCCGAAAAAAGACAGATAAAAGAAAACGATAAAAGATATATAGCGAATGTGTATGCACTAAGATGAAATCATAATTTTGATTCGGGTAATGATCAGGAAGCCTTAAAATATTGGAATGAAAGCCTGCCCATTTATAAAGAATACAAATACTCAGACGGATTATTGGTCATTTATCCCAAAATGATAGAATATTATAAAAAGATTGGAGACAACAAAATGGAAGCTTATTATCTTGAAAAAAATATGCGACTAAAAGATAGTCTGGGAAGAATCAATCAATCTGCACTTATAACCCAAAATAAAATTGATAAAAAAGCTTTATTAACTCAAAAAAAAGACAACCCATTATTTTATTTACTAGTTCCTATTGTATTGCTTGTTCTGCTGTCACTTATTGTAATCTATTTTTACAGGAAAAAGCAGCATAAAAAGTATATTTCGCCTAAGCTGCCTGATAGAAACACAGATTTACAGGGGGATACTTCAGATGGAGATAACCTTCTTTTATTATTGGAAATGGTCAAGCGTAATGATAAACATTTGCTCGCGGTTTTCCAGAATGTATTTCCATATTTATACAAAAGGTTATTGGAATTTCCGGAACTTACACCACTAGATCTCGAAATGTGTGTATATCTAAAATTGAATATCCAGACTAAAGATATTGCTACTTATATGCGGTCTTCAATAAATTCTGTAGACAGCAGAAAGTATCGTTTGCGAAAAAAACTGAATATTCCTCAAAATACCAATTTATATGTGTGGATCAATAAACTTTAGAAAGGCTTTCAGAAAAAATTATAAAAGCCGATAGTTAAAAACTATCGGCTTCATTTCATTGTGTTTTTGACCTTCTTGATTTGGTAAAGTTATTTTTAATTGGTTTCTGTCATTTATGCGAAGTTAATAAAGTTATTGTGAGAGCATTATATAGTTTTTTTTCCATTTGGCAATGGTATTCCTGCTTACTCTAAAGTGAGCCGCTGTCTTTTTGTTAGAATAACTGTATTTTTTTTGAAAGGTTAAAATTTCCAATATTGAAGATTCATCATACGAACGATGTTTTTTATCTTCATTAACAGGACTGAAAATTAAATCATTTAGTTGTATAATGTCCAACAGAGTCAGTTTAGCTTTTGATAAAATTCCGTTGCATAATTCTTTTTTTTCGGGATATTTTAGTGTAATAATATCCTGATATATTTTTCTATAATCAGGTTGGGTTTTCTTTTTCATCCACGTAGTTGTTGTATTTTTTCATCCAATTATATAAAGTTGTTTTCGGGATTTTGTATTCCTCAATCACCTGATCTATACTTTTTGTTTCAGCTTCTATAAGCTCTAAAACAAAATCAATAATCTCTTTTGTATAGAGGTTCTTTCTAAACTGAGGGAGGCTTTGTTTTTTTTGCTGATCTATAGCTCGAGGTGGGGAATACAAAATAAGATGCTGAGAGTATAACCTGAAAAAATCATATTTCAACAGTTTAGACCATTTGAGCAAAACTCTGGTATCTAAGTCTTTTTGCTTAAACATATCCATTATGTATTCCTCTCCGTAATTAAGAAAGTTGCAGGCCCTTTCCATATTAATTTCAGATTCCAGCATGCGCTTTTTAATAAGACTACCTATATGAATGTCTTTGAAATTTATCATAATATTGATCTTTACTAAATTCTAAAACTGCCTCCTCGAAATTAAGGCATTATATCATTTCGTCTCATCTAACTAAAAGCATACTTCAACAGAAAAGAATGTCGGTTGCAAAAATTTATTTCTCATCAGTAGTCGTTTGTTATTTAGGATTAGAATTTCTCAGCAATCAATGCGAAAGTATAAGGGGCACTGCTTCCTGATACATAAAACGTTACCCTGTAATATTTGCCATTTGTTGTATCTATGAGGTGTATGATATTTAATTCATTTGGAGCCAAACTAACACCACTTGCCGGAATATCTCTGAAAGTCGAATAGTTTGCAGCAGTAAAAGAGAGAGCATTGTTCGCATATTCAAAGCCATCTAACGAATAGAGCTGGTTAACGCCCACATTTACATTAACAGTAGTTCCGGGAGTATTAATCATCGCGATCTGAGGAGTGACAGCTGATGGAGAACCTCCACTAAATCTGAATATAAAATTACCAACTATAGTAGTTTTAGTGGTATCTCCGTTGTTTCCGGAATAAATGACCTGTCCATTATTTGACTGATTCACATTGGTATCTGTCATGTGCGTTATCATCCAAGTTTTTCCACTTGTAGCGCCTGTATTTTTAATAGTTATTGCATACCCTCCAGGAACATTAAATGAACTGATGGAGGAACCTATATTATCTATCGTTTCAGCGTTGCTGGTTTGAACTGTAACCGTATTACTAAGTCCCCCATTACGAATCTGATATTCCCTGCCAACAAAATTTCCATTGCCTGATATTGCTGCTGGCAAAGTAAAAGTACCTGAACTGGTAAAATTGATTACAGATTGGTTTTTGTCTCCGGCAGTATTTGCCGCTACTGATTGTAAAGGTGTTGCAAAAGAGCCTCTAAGATCGAATGTACTTCCAGGATTTGGGGTATTAATCCCAACTTGAGCTAAGAGGCTTGTACTTATAAAAAGAAGGACAAGCCGGATAAATTTATTTTTCATTATAAAAAGTTTTTAGATTTTCATCGATTAGTAAGGCAAAGCTATAATTGTTGGAGAAAATTTTCAAAAATTCATCCTTTCAACATTTGTTGATTTTCTGTCAAAAATCGTCAATCACTGATATTCAGTTGATTATATTTTGTCTTAGAAGGTTGGAAATGGAATTTGTGAAAATTAGCTTTTAAAAGAATAGTATCATTAAACATTTCAACAGTTAAATTACAATTAAGAAATGGTGGAACAAAAAAACGAAACTGCAAACGGCCAACACCTAAAGCAACCTCTTCGATGGAGTCCTTTTAAAAATGGCAATGAGTATTTTGCTCCTTCAAAAAAGGAATTATGATCAACTACAGAGTTCGGAGTATTGAAGGCTTATCAATCAGTTGAAAGAGAATGGTGTCAATGTGCTTATTGAAATTTCGAGCTGCGATTACGGGAAATTTGTTCATATCATGGGTGCTGAAGGAAACAAGATCGCGATGGGAGGAAGTTGTAAGTAATATTATAATACTATTCTTAATTGACGGGCATAAAAAAAGCATCTTTTTCAGATGCTTGTGTTTTTAGAATATTCTTTTTTAAACTTCGTCGTCAGAATCAATTGTGAATGATTTGCTTTTGAAGTCCTTGTCATGTTTTTCTGATATTACATCCTCACCTTTTTCGTTAATGATGAAATCTGTGGATTCATTAAACATCTCCTGGAAACTTTTAAAATCCTCTTTATAAAGATAGATTTTGTGCTTCTCGAATGTAGCTTCCCCATTCTCCCCGAAGTTCTTTTTACTTTCGGTAATCGTAAGATAATAATCTCCTGCTTTCGTCTCGCGCACATCAAAGAAATAAGTTCTTCTTCCTGCTTTTAACACCTTCGTGAAAATTTCATTTTCATGGCGTTCCTTGTATTCACTCATTGTTAGATATTTTTTAATCTTGTTAAGAACAAATATAAAAGAATTCTTTTAATCACAAAATTTTTTTTATGATTTATTTAACAATTGAGAACGAAATGGCTAAGCGGTTACAGAATTGGTAATTTCGGTAAGATTGATAATTTTATCGGCTCTTTGAGCGCTAGACTCTCTGTGTGTGATAATTATAGAGGTGGCGTTGCTGATTTTCCTGTCAATATTTTCAAGGATATTCTGCTCGGTTTCCGTATCCAGTGCAGACAGGGAATCGTCAAAAATAATGATATTCGGGTCCTTAATTAAGGCTCTTGCAATACATATCCTTTGTTTCTGTCCTCCGGAAAGCATTACCCCGCGTTCACCTACGAGTGTTTTATACTGTTCTTTAAATTCAACAATATTTTTATCTACGTCTGCAATCTTAGCGTACTCTACTACTTTTTCATGAGACGGATTGTCGATGGCAAAACCAATATTATTTTCAATGGAGTCGGAGAATAAATAGCTTTCCTGGGGAATATATCCAATAAAGTTTCTGTAATTCGTAAGATTATGGTCCTTCAGATTTTTACCATCAATTAATATTTCGCCTTCCGTAGGATCAATAAATCTGCATAAAAGAAGAGCGATTGTAGATTTCCCGCTTCCGGTTTTACCCATGATCGCAAGAGATTCACCGGCCTTGATCTTAAAGCTTAAATTATCCAGTGCCCTGATTCCTGTATTCGGATAAACGTAGGAAACATTTCTGAATTCGATATCTCCTTTAATAGAGGAGTTTTCAAAATTTGTATTGATAACCTCTGACTTTTTATCCAGAAACTCATTAATTCTCTGCATAGAAGCTTCAGCTCTCTGGTTCACGGAAGTTACCCAGCCTACCATGGAGAACGGCCAGATCAGGATATTGATATACATGAAAAAATCGGCAATTTTACCAACACTCAATCCTCCTGCAATATATTTTTGCCCGCCAATCAGTATAACAGCAACGTTCAATAACCCAATTACAAATAAGATGATAGTAAAGAAATACGCTTCTGTTTTAGCTAAATCCAGCGCTTTATTCTGATAATCGGTTACTTTTATGCCGTAGTTTTTCTTGATGTAGTTTTCTTTGGCAAAAAACTTAACAACCCTGATCCCTGAAAAACTGTCCTGTACAAAAGTGGATATCGCAGACTGGCTTTTCTGCATAATCTTCGATTTCTGATTGATAATTGAACTTACCTTAAATATAACATAAGACAGCACAGGAAGTGGCAACAGCGTCCATAATGTCATGGAAACATCCGTTTTGAGCATATAAATGCTGGTGATCAGAAGAAGGATTACCAGGTTTACCACATACATCACACCAGGACCCAGATACATTCTCACAGCAACAACGTCTTCGCTTAACCTGTTCATCAGGTCACCGATGGTTGTTTGCTTGTAATCCGTAAGAGAAAGCTCCTGATAATGCCTGTAAATTTTATTTTTCAACTCGTATTCAATTCTTCTGGACGCAACAATGATCGTCTGGCGCATCATGAAAGTGAAAAATCCTGTGAGAAGCGAGCAGCCTACGATAATGGCTACATACACCAACACCTGTTTATTGAAACCCAGATTTCCACTCTTTGTAAGTTCATCTACAGACTTTCCAACAAACTGGACCTTATAAATATTAAAGAAATTACTGGCAATGATAAATAACAACCCCCAAAACAATAATATTTTGTGCTTCCAAAAGTAAGGGTTTAAGGTTTTTAGCGCTTTCATAAAGTTTTACAAATTTACAAAAATGTAGACAGACTACGAATTTCATCAATTTTAATTTTTGTATCTTTGCACCCATAAAAAGCTCTTTGAATGTTAGGAAGACGACAAATCCGTGAAAAAGTAGTACAGACAGTGTATTCTTATTACCAGAATCCTGTAAAATTTGATGTTTTAGAGAAAAACATGTTCTCAGGAATAGAGAAAATCTATAATCTCTATATCTATCAGCTTAATTTTTTAGTAGCTCTGAAAGAATTGGCAGAGACTCAAATTGAAATCGGAAAGAACAAATACATTAAAACCGATGCTGATATTAATCCTAACCAAAAATTCATCAATAACCAGGTACTGAACAAGCTTGAAGAAAACCCTGAAAGATTGTTTTTCACAGGACAGCAGAAGCAGTTGAAATGGGATCTGCACGATGATCTGCTGGTAAAAACTTTCCAGAGAATCACAGCAGGAAAACGGTATCAGGATTTTATGAAAGAAGACGGATATTCTTTTGAGGAAGATCAGAAATTTATCGGAAAGCTGTTTTTAAGATATATCGCTGAGAATGATGATTTCCAGGACTATCTTAGTGATAAGGAACTTTCATGGTATGATGATATCCACATTGCCAACTCCATGGTACAGAAAACAATCGGTTTCCTGAAAGAAGATGAGGAAAGCAGAACTTTAATCAAGATGATTAAAGATGAAGAAGATAAAACTTTTGCCGGAAAACTTCTTAGGGATACTCTTAACAATTGGGAAGCCAATGAGAAGAAACTAAGTGAAAGATTGGAAAACTGGGACCTGGAAAGAGTTTCTTTAATGGATAAAGTAATTTTGGCAACTGCTATTTCAGAACTGGATAATTTTCCTTTTACCCCTTCAAGAGTTATTATCAATGAATATATTGAAATTGCAAAAGTATTTGCAACAGACCGTTCCAATATCTTCATTAACGGAATTTTGGATAAATATTGTAAAGATCAAAATAGAATTTAACATGAAAAAGACGTTATCAATTATCGCTTTGTCTATTATAGGCCTTGGTTTGGTTTCTTGTAAAAAAGAAAATCAGCAAGCTGCTGCCGGTGCAGAAGCTGCTAATATTACAGATTCTACTGCCGGTGCAACCAATTTGGCTCCCACTAACCCTACCGCTGCTCCGGTTTCAGCTGAAACTGCCGCTGCAGCTCCGGTTTCTAACCAGCCATCAACATCTGTTGCACTGTCTGAAAGCAATTTCGATTTTGGGAAAATCAAAAAAGGAGAGAAAGTACAGCACATTTACGAGATTACCAATACAGGAAAAAATCCATTAGTGATCTCTGAAGTAAAACCTGGGTGCGGATGTACGGCTCCTGATTTTACAAAAGATCCTATCCTTCCTGGTAAAAAAGGAAATATCACTTTGCATTTTGATTCTTCAAGCTTTGACGGAAACGTTCAAAAGTATGCAGATGTATTTGCAAACGTAGATAAAGCTCCTATTAAATTAACGTTCACAGCGAACATTCAACCATAATTATAAAATATGCTGACAATCTTTTTACAGGCACAGCCACAGGGATCTTCATCAATGATGCTGATCATGATGGGAGTGATGTTTGTTGGGTTTTATTTTCTGATGATAAGACCACAGATGAGAAAACAGAAGCAGGAGAAGAATTTCCAGGAAACCTTAAAAGTTGGAACAAGAGTCGTTCTTACTTCCGGTCTTCATGGAAGAATTGCTCAGGTTCAGGATGACGGATTTGTTATTGAAACTTTATCCGGTAAACTGAAATTTGAAAAAGCGGCTGTTTCAAGAGAATTTACTGAAGCCCGTTTTGGAGACAAAGCAAAAGCTGCAGAAAAAACAACAGAGAAAAAAGAAATTGAAACTGAAAAGAAATAATTTTTTAGTTTGAAAATATTGCTCGGCGCGGTGAACAAAGTTCACCGCGCCGAGCTTTTTATAAGGATAAATGTTGTTTTTTATTTAATGCAAAATTTTATTTTGATATTGCAGATTAGAAGAATACAAAGAAGAAATCAATCTTTGACTGATCTGATTAAGCAGATGAATAAATGCATACTTAATCAGTGACCTCTTGCTTAACTTAAAATAATACATTCAGCATTTAAATCTTTGCGTTAAATAAACTTAGTTACAGCATACTTTCAGATTTGTATTTAAAACTCGAACTTTTCTTAAAATCTACGTTTCATAAAATCAAATAAATATCTTTGCACAATGAATCAAAATACAGGCAAAACCGTTCTTATTTTAGGAGCCAATTCAGATGTAGCCAAAGAGTGTATCAAACAGTACATAGAAAAAGGATTTTCGGTATTGGCAGCTTCGCGGGATACTGTTTCGCTGGAAAAATTTGTTGCGGATAATCATGTAGATCATTCAAAGATGAATATTCTTTATTTTGATGCTGTAGATTTTGATTCTCATCAGAAATTTTATGATGATCTTCCTGCAAAACCTCATATTGTGGTGTATGCTGCCGGTTTCCTTGTTGATAATGAAAAAGCGCTGAAAGACTTCAAAGGAACGAAGCAGATGATGATGGTTAATTATATGGGAGCTGTCTCCATCCTGAATAGGATTGCAACAGATAAAAGCAATACAAATCTTGAAAGAATTATAGGGCTTTCTTCCCTTTCAGGAGTAAGGGGAAGGAAGAGTAATTTTGTGTATGGAAGTACAAAAGCGGCATTTACTCAATATTTAGCAGGTTTAAGGCAGGAATTGGCATCAAGAAAAATAAAAGTTAATGCTTTGGTTATCGGTTATATCAGAACAAAGATTAATGAAGGCTTGCAACTCAATGAATCCCTGATTATGGAACCGGATTATGTGGCGAAATTTATTGTTAATGCCGGAAATTCCTTTACTATTGTTCCGAATTTTAAGTGGAAAATCATTTATTTTATCCTAAAAATACTGCCGGAAAGCTTGGTGGCAAAACTCCCTTAATTTTGTTTTTTTGAATATTTTTGAAGATAATTTAATATGATGTCAAATTCATTATTTTTAAATTCTGGTTTTTGAATAATAAAGGATAAGGTATTGATTGGATTAATGATAATAGTATCATTTGATTCTATATAAGAAACTTTTTCCCAAACGGAAGAGATGGTATAGAATACATTTTTAAATTTAATACTGTTATCATCTAAAATAATGAAAGAAGACTCATTCTTCGCCTTGAAATCAGCGATAATCTGATCAATTTCTTTTCTGAATTTCTTTCTGGAAACAAAATAGTGATTGACTAAAATGGAACAATATCCAAATAGAAAAATACCGACATATTTACAGATGTAATAGAGTAAATTTTTATCAAAGTTTTCTATTGGATAAAATCCTAAGAATAAAAATACTAAGGTGAAGAGTGCAATTTTCCACCAGTTTTTTATCGTTTTACCCCATACATATTTAAAATAAAAATCTTGGTTTTGTCTTTCAAATTTCTCATTAAAAGGAATTTGAATTGTAATAGTTTCGTTCATTGCTATTAGTGATTATGGTCAATTTTTTGACCATTTCAAAAATAGAGTTTTAATCGCCGTCTTGCAACAACTCCAATGCCTTCATTATATCAATTCCTTTTCCTAAAACAGGTTTAAATAAATCCCCTTTTTCTTTAATTCTCTCCAAGGCATTATCAATAGTGAAATCAGTAGGCTTTAATCCGGGTTTCAATTCTTCCCATTCCAGAGGCATTGAAACAGATGCACCTTCTTTTGGTCTTAAACTGTACGCACTTGCCAAAGTCTGTCCGGTTCTGTTTTGAAGATAATCCAGATAGATTTTATTATCATCTCTTTTCTGTAAACTTCTTTCCAGTGTTGTTATCTTGGGAAGCTTTTCGTTGACCTGCTTCATCAGGATATGGGCAAAGTCTTTCACCTGGTCAAAATCATATTTCCCACCCATCGGAATATAAATATGTATTCCCGTGCTTCCGGAAGTTTTGCAATACCCTTTAATTTTGACTGAACTTAAAACTTCGTTGACCTGCAGTGCAGTTTCAATCACATCGTCAAATGTATTTTTCTTTGAAGGATCGAGGTCCAGGACCAGGTAATCAGGATGTTCAAGATCAGGAAGAGCACTGTTCCACGGGTTCATATCAATACAGCCTAAATTATTCAGATAGGCTAAAGTTGCTTTATCATTGCAGTAAACATAATCAATATATTTATCATTGGATTCCGAATAAACTTTGGTAGTTTTAATCCATTCCGGCATATTGTCTCCTGCATCCTTCTGGTAAAATCCCTTTTCCTCAATTCCATTTGGGAAACGGTTAAGGGATAAGGGACGGTTTTTTAAATAAGGCAAAATATAAGCAGCAACAGATTGATAATACTCTATTACATCACCTTTTACAATCCCATCTGTTGGAAAATAAATTTTATCTTGGTTGGTAAGTTTTATTGTATGTTTATCCAGTGTAATTTCCTTTTCTGAATTTTCTGTTTTCTTTGATGAAGTTTTAGCTTTCATTTTTTTAGGTTTTTCGTTAATCAGGGTAGATGTAATTTCTTCAGGCTCTTTGTCTTCCCGTACGGCTATGAAAACAGGGTGGCGGTAAATTCCGTCTTTCGTTATTTCGGAATATTTGATTTCACAGACCAGTTCAGGTTTGGTCCAGGTTACGGGCATATTGGTTTTGGGGATTGTTTCAAAAGGGGATTTTTTTATAATAAACTCTTGCAGCCTGTCATAAAGCTGTTTCAAAGATTCATTATTGAAGCCTGTTCCCGTATGCCCACAATAAATAAGTTTGCCGTCAATATATTTGCCCAAGATTAAAGCTCCAAAGCTTTTACGTGAACCTCTGGGCTCTGTAAATCCGCAGATAATTGCTTCATCCGTGTTGGTGAATTTTATTTTAAGCCAGTCGCTAGTTCTGCTGTTTTCAACATATAAGCTGTCCGCTTTTTTCGCGATCATTCCTTCCAGCTTCATTTCCTGCAGCTGCTTAAAAAAAGCAGTTCCTTTTTCCGGAATGTGGTCGCAGTATTTGATAATGTCTGTTTCCGTTAAAGCCTCTTTTAAAAGTTCTTTTCGTTGTAGAAGAGGAAGTTCTTCTGTAGAATGGCCGTTCAGCCAGAGAAGATCAAAAACCTGGTAAGTCAGGGCAAGATTGGGGTTGTCACCAATCTGTTGTAAAAGTTGAAAATTAGGCTTTCCATGTTCATCATATGCCACAATTTCTCCATCGAGGATCATGCTGTGCTTTTGATGTTCAAAACCTTCAGTAATCTTCTCAAATTTTAATAAAAATGAAATCCCGTTCCGGGAATAGAAAAGGGGTTCCTTATGACTGAGATCGGCAATAGCCCTGTAGCCGTCCCATTTTATTTCAAAAACCCAGTCTTCATCATCGAAAGCCTTATCAGAAGATCTGGCCAGCATAGGTTTGATAAATGAAGCAAGCTTCTTTTCATTCGTTAAAGAATTGAAGTTCCTGAACTTGCTTTCTGAAGTTATGACTTCTTTTCTTCCTTTATTTTCAGGCTTTTTTTTTCCTCTAAAAATTTCGTTACCAGGGATTTTGATGAAGTGTTTTCTTCGGCATCATAAGGACTTTCTGTAAATTCATCTTTATGCTTGATCAGCAGCCAGGCATTATCCTCGGTATTTTTCATTTTAACAAGGGCAAATTCACCTTTGAGTTTTTTACCGTGCAAAATGAACTTTAATGACCCTGAATGCAGTTCTTTTAAAAGTTCTTTTTCATCAGATAATTTGGTTTCTTCCAGGGGTTCATAAGTTCCGCTGTCCCAGATTTCCACCTGTCCGGCTCCGTAATTTCCTTCCGGAATGTTTCCTTCGAAATCTTTGTAATCATACGGATGATCTTCCACCATCATGGCGAGCCGTTTATCTTTCGGATCGAGGGACGGTCCTTTAGGAACGGCCCAGCTTTTCAAAACACCTTCCATTTCCAGCCGGAAATCATAATGAAGCCGGGATGCTGCATGCCTTTGAATGACAAAAATAAGCTTGTCTTTACTTTTTTTTGTTTTCCCTTCAGGTTCTGTGGTTTCGTTGAACTTACGTTTTTCGTTATAATCTTTGAGAGCCATTACGATGCGGATTTGGATTTGGAATGTTGTAAACTGGCTTTTAGCTGAGCCATAAGATCAATCACTTTGCCTTCTTTTACAGGCTCGGTTTTTTGAGCTTTTATATTTTTACCTTTCGCTTTCTGCTTAATGATCTTCATCAGTTCATCAGAATAAGTATCTTTATACATAACAGGATCAAAATCCTGGGAGAGTTGCTTGATAAGGCTCACGGCCATTTTAAGTTCTGCAGGTTTGGGAGCTTTCTGAGCCGGAATTTTGAGATCTTTATAGTCTCTGATTTCCTGATCGAATCTGAGTCTGTTCAGAACCAGAATCTCTTCATTGTAAGGCCTGATCATCCCGATTGCCTCACTTTCACGGAGTACAAAAGTACCAATGCCTGCCATTTCTGTTTCCAGGAGTGCTTTTAGCAGTAGCCGGTAAGCATTTTCACCATTTTTCTGAGGTTCAAGAAAGTAGGGATTTTCAAAATATACGCTGTCTACTTCCGATTCCTGTACGAATTGGTCAATGGAAAGTATTTTTGTTTTTTCGGGGCTTGCAGCCTCGTAATCTTCTTCATCGAGAACGATGTATTTATCATCCATGAGATAACCTTTTACAATATTTTCCCATTTCACTTCCTTTCCTGTAGTCTCATTTACTCTTTTAAATTTGATATTGGAATAATCAGATTTATCGAGCATGTCGAGATCAAGTTTAGTAGTTTCTGTGGCGGAGTAGATCTTAACAGGGATATTAACTAAACCGAATCCAATGGCGCCATTCCAAATTGCTTTCATTGTACTCTATTTTGTGTAAAACGTACAATGATTATGCCGTTAAGTATTTAAAATATTTTAATATTTATTTTAATTTGAATTTTTTTTCAAGACATTGAAGATAATTGATAAAATTTATTTCATCGGTGTTTGCTTTATTGAATGGTGTCTCTTGAATTTAAAATTACCCTGTTAATTATCTCTAATGCTTTCTTTTGAATTTTTAACAGGGATAAATTCTTTGTCCGTAGTTTTTAAAATATTAGTTTGTATAAACTTTTTCTATCTGATCATTGTCCGTATCTAAAATAAGGATTCCTTCATCTTCACCATTGAGCTGACCAAGTAAACTTCCTTCTTTACTCCATACGGAAGATTTTCCGGCACATTCATAACCTCCGGATTTTCCTGTAAAATTTGCCATTAAAACATACATATGATATTTTGCCGCAATATTGGAAAGTTTAACAAGATCATCATTAATACCATTTACAGAATTGAGGACACTTGCTGTATAGATATCTGATCCTGCCTGATAAGCCTCCTGAGAATGCAGAGGGTCAGATAGATCATAACATATGGCTAATGAAATTTTCTTCTGCAATACTTCCATTTGAAAAAAGCCGTTACCTTTTGAAAAGATGCCGGTTTCGGTTGGAAAAAGATTACGTTTCAAATAAACATTTCTTCTTTTTCCCGGCTGGAATATGATACTGCTGACAAATAAAAGATCATCGAACTTTGTAGGCATTCCAACAGTAATGCTTATGTTATTTTCATCTGCTGTTTTTTGAAAAATATCTAAAACAGAATCTTCATAATGAATGGAAAGCTGTTCTGCCAATTCGGGTTCATAGCCGGTAATTGACAGTTCTGGAAAGATAATCAAGTCAACATTGTGGTCAATGGCGGCTTTGATTATCATTTTGTGCTTTTCAATATTCTCAAGAATATTTCCTTTTACGGGGCTGATTTGGGCTGCTGCGATTTTCATTTTTTTTCTCATTAAAAAAGCGGGGCATTTGCCCCGCTTTATATTTATGCTTTTAAATTAAGTTGTATTTCCAGTTCATCCAGTTGTGCATCAGCAATAGATGCCGGTGCATCGATCATTACGTCTCGTCCTGAATTATTCTTAGGGAATGCGATATAATCCCTGATTACTTCGTTTCCGTCAAGAATAGCCACCAGACGGTCAAATCCGAAAGCCAGACCACCGTGAGGAGGTGCTCCGTATTTGAAAGCGTTCATCAGGAATCCGAATTGGGCTTCTGCTTCTTCTTTGGTAAATCCTAAAAGATCAAACATTTTAGACTGAAGGTCTTTATCAAAAATCCTGATGGAACCGCCACCGATCTCGTTTCCGTTAAGAACCATATCATAAGCGTTGGCTCTTGCTTTGCCCGGATCTGTTTCCAGTAAGTGGATATCTTCCGGTTTAGGAGAAGTGAAAGGGTGGTGCATGGCGTGGTAACGCCCGCTTTCCTCATCAAATTCCAGCAATGGGAAGTCTACTACCCAAAGCGGAGCAAATACGTCTCCTTTTCTTAATCCCAAACGGTTTCCAAGCTCCATTCTAAGCGCAGAAAGTTGTGCTCTTACCTTGTTTTCATTTCCGGATAAGATCAGTATTAAATCTCCTTCTTTGGCACCGAATTTTTCAATGATCTTTGCCAGGTCTTCTTCGCTGTAGAATTTGTTGACAGAGGAAGTCTTCACGCCGTCATGCTGGAATTTAGCCCAAACCATTCCGGATGCTCCGATCTGTGGACGTTTTACCCAGTCTACCAGTTCGTCAATCTGCTTTCTGGTATAATCTGCGCAGCCTTCAACATTAATTCCAACAACCAGTTCTGCGTCATCAAATATTTTAAAATCTTTTCCTTTTACAAGTTCGTTCAATTCTACGAATTTCATTCCGAAACGGATATCCGGTTTATCATTTCCGTATGTTCTCATCGCATCAGCGAAAGTCATTCTTGGGAAAGCTCCGAATTCCTGTCCTGTAATATCTTTGATTAATGTTTTTGTCATTCCTTCAAAAACATTCATAATGTCTTCCTGTTCTACGAAAGCCATTTCGCAGTCGATTTGTGTAAATTCCGGCTGTCTGTCCGCTCTTAAATCTTCATCACGGAAGCATTTTACGATCTGGAAGTATTTATCCATTCCGCCTACCATCAAAAGCTGCTTGAATGTTTGTGGCGATTGTGGAAGTGCATAAAACTGTCCCGGATTCATTCTGCTTGGAACAACAAAGTCTCTTGCACCTTCCGGGGTAGATTTAATTAAAACGGGAGTTTCCACTTCAATAAAACCTTCCTCTGAAAGATAGTTTCTTACTTTCTGAGCCATTTTATGACGGAAGATCAGTTTTTCTTTTACAGGATTTCTCCTGATATCCAGATAGCGGTATTTCATTCTTAATTCTTCACCGCCATCCGTTTCATCTTCAATAGTGAAAGGCGGAAGCTGAGATTCATTAAGAACCGTTAATTTTTCAACTAAAATTTCAATTTCTCCTGTTGGAATATTAGGGTTTTTGCTTACTCTTTCAATTACTTTTCCTGTAACCTGGATCACGAATTCACGGCCCAGTTTTTTTGCTTCTTCTATAAGTTGGGCAGAAGAACGTTCCTGATCAAAAACCAGTTGGGTAATTCCGTAACGATCCCGAAGATCTATCCAAATCATAAATCCTTTGTCGCGGATAGTTTGTACCCATCCGGAAAGTGTAACTTCTTCATTTAGATTTTTCAGAGATAATTCTCCGTTCGTGTGTGATCGAAACATAATTATTGGTTTGAAATTTTCGGTGCAAAGATAGGACTTTTATACAAAAATCCTTTCAGATTTTGAAGTCTGAAAGGATTTATATGTTTATGGGGCAATTAATTAATTTATTCCAGAAGTTTGATAATATCCGGTTTTTCATATTTTTTGGCATAGTCCAACGCTGTATAGCCCTTATCTGTTTTGGTGTCTTTTTTTGCTCCGTTCTGTAACAGTTTTTTTGCAAGTTCTGTATTGCCGTATTTTGCGGCAAACATTAATGCTGTTTTACCATCACAAATTTTTTCCGGATCTGCTTTTTCATCAATAAGCTTCTGAAAGACCTGAGTACTGTCCATTTTAATGGATAAGGCCAATAAAGTATAGGAATTGTTTTCTACAACATAACATGTATTGATGTTTTCTTTATTAACCAGAGTAGGGAAATAAGCAGTGTTGTCATATTTTAACATCTGCTTGTGCTCATTGGTCAATTCTTGTCCATAAAGGATCGATGCTATAAAAATATTCAGGATAAGAATAATTTTTTTGTTCAGCATTTGAGGTAGTTCCATAATTATTTTTTTAAGGTTTAAATTCCAGTATATCGCCAGGCTGGCATTCTAAAGCCATACAGATGGCTTCCAAAGTCGATATTTTTATTGCCTTTGCTTTTCCGTTTTTCAGAATGGAAAGATTGGCCTGCGTAATCCCGATTTTCTCGGCCAGTTCCTGAGACTGCATTTTACGTTTGGCAAGCATCACATCTATATTGATTATAATAGGCATAGTTATATGGTTAAATCATTTTGTGTCTGCAGTTCGAAGCCTTTCTTGAAAAATTCTATAATAAAGAGAATAACAACTCCTATTGAAAAATGGAGTAGTATGAATATGGGATCAATATGGAATAAGGATTTGTCAATGAAAAACAAAAGAATGCAATAAAAAGGAATGAAAAGAAGGTTCAGTAATCCAAACCGCTTTAAATCAACAATAACCTTTTTATTAAAAATAATATCAGTGCTCATTCCTTTGAATATTTTGAATAAATACAATGTAAAAAGGCAGTAGAATCCTAAGAAAAAAATAATGGAGGTAAGGGCAAACAGACTATAATCACCTGTTGTTACACTATCTGAAAAGGGCATTTTGAACTGAAAGTCCAGGGATTCGGAATTTACCTTTTTTACTTCATCCTCAAAGTTTCCGATTTTGAATGTTTCCGCAAAATAACTGCTTGCCGTATTCCGGTTGATATAACTGATAATAAATCCAAAAATCAGATATCCTAAATACATAACCTGTACTGCAAAACCAATGATCAAAAGTTTATTGATAACAGTTGAGAGAGAGTTTTCACCAATGAGTTTCATAACATCTTATTTTGTTGTAAATGTATAAAAATTTATTGTATTACGATAAAATTTTATTGTAATTTATTGAATTTAGAAAATAAAAAAACTTCCTTTCGGAAGTCTTGTGTATTATTTGAGGGCTTTTTAATTAATTATTTGCAGCGCCTTTTTGTATCAACAACTGTACAGTTTCTTCTTTTTTCCCCAATTTAGCTAATGCAAGGGGAGTTTTACCGTTACACTCTTTATTAATATCTGCCTGGTTGTCTAACAGGAATTTAACGATATTATTTCTGCCGTAAAGTGAACTGAAGCCTAATGCGCTGAAAGTTTCATCCTTAAGTGGAAAGCATTTGTTGTAATCTGCTTTTGAGAAATTCTTTTTAAATGAAGCAACATTATCAGATTGAATAGCTTGCATCTGTGCTTTGCTGAGAGACTGAGTCTGAGCGGAAAGCATGTTGGCAGATGCCGAGATGACAAGTAGAAAAGCAGTAGAGATTATTTTTTTCATAAGATTCATTTTAAGAATATACAAATCTAAATTATTTTTTTGATATGAGTAACTAATTTTTTATAAGAATTGAATTTGTATTTTTGGAAATCAGATAATTATTGATTAGAAAATGTCAAAATATATAGAATTTTTGAAAAGGGCCTTTAGCGGCGATGAAGTAGATTACACAAAAATAACAATAAGAAGCGCAGTTCTCCTCCTGGCTATTCCTATGATGCTGGAGATGGCAATGGAATCCGTATTTGCCTTAGTTGACCTGTATTTTGTGGGGCATTTAAAAGAAAGCGGTTATGCAATCCAGAGTGTTGGACTAACAGAATCGGTACTTTCGGTAATGTACTCTATTGCAATAGGAATGAGTATGGCTGCAACGGCTTTGGTGGCACGGAGAATCGGGGAGAAAAACCCGCAGCAGGCTTCCAGAAGTGCAGCACAGGTTTTACTGGTTTCATTTATTGTTACTTCAATACTCAGTTTGTTCGGGGTTATTTATGCTGAAGAAATTTTAATTCTGATGGGTTCAAAACCTGAAGCTGCGGCTTACGGAAAAGATTTTACGAGAATTATGATGGGGAGCAGTGTGGTTATTATGCTTTTATTTCTGATCAACGGGATCTTCAGGGGAGCGGGAAATGCAGCCATTGCCATGAAATCTCTTTGGATTGCCAATATTGTGAATATTATTCTTTGCCCGGTGTTCATTAAAGGTCTGGGGCCTGTTCCTGCGATGGGACTTACGGGGGCAGCTTTGGCCACTACAATAGGCAGAAGTATCGGTGTTATTTACCAGCTGTATCATCTTTTTGTAGCTGATACCCAGATCCGTATTCTACTTTCTTACTTTATTCCTGATTTCAATCAGATAAGATCTATTATAAAGATTGCAACTCCCGGTATTTTTCAGTTTGTGATTGCTTCCTGCAGCTGGATTTTTCTTGCCCAGCTGGTTGCAACTACCGGCGGAGAAAACGCTTCTGCCGGATATCAGACGGCTCTGAGGCTGATGATGTTCTTTATGCTTCCCGCATGGGGACTTAGCAATGCGGCTTCCACACTGGTGGGACAGAATATGGGAGCTGATGAAATGCTGAGAGCAGAACAGTCTGTGATGAAAACAGTAAAATATAACGTCATCTTCATGCTGGCCGTAAGTTTAATATTTTTCTTTCTCGGAGACTTTCTTGTCGGTTTCTTTACACAGGAGGAGGCAATTAAAGATTTTGCCAAAAATGCATTGCACATTATGAGCGTAGGATTTATTTTCTACGGAATCGGGATGGTATTGATCAATGCTTTTAACGGAGCAGGTGATACCTGGACACCAACCTGGGTGAACTTTTTCGGGTTCTGGTTATTTCAGATTCCATTGGCTTATTTTCTTTCCAGGCACTTTGAAATGGGGCCGAAAGGGGTTTTTATCTCTATTCCTGCCGCAGAAACTTTAATAACTATTGTTGCGTTCGTTCTGTTTAAAAAAGGAAAGTGGAAGACTGTGAAAGTGTAGATTTGATGGAACCCGGAAGTCATTATTGAGTCTGTCATTCCAGTTGGATCTTCTGAAACTGAAGCGGAGAGCTAAAAATAAAAAGGCTGAAGATCAATCTTCAGCCTTTTTCAATATGCAAAATTAAATTATTTTCCTCCTAAAATGTTACCAAGGATACTTCCTAATCCGCCCCCTTGCTGTTGTTGCTGTCCGCCACCCAGTACACTTCCCAGGATGTCGTTAAGTGGATTGCCTCCGGATTGAGCCTGTCCGCCTCCAAGAACACTTCCTAAAATGTCATTTAAAGGGTTGGATTGCTGTGCCTGAGCCTGGTTGGATGCATTTCCAAGAATTCCTCCCAAAAGATCTCCTAAACCTCCGGCTCCTACATTGTTCTGTTGTTTTTCTTTACCGATGTAGCCCATAATTACCGGAGCCAGCATCGCTAAAACAGGTCCAATTTTATCAATGGAGATTCCTGTATTCTGAGATAACTGGTTTTCAACGGTACTTTTCTGGCTGCCAAAAACGTGATCAAGGATAGATCCTCCTTCAGCCTGTCTTGCTTCAGCTTGTGAAGCATCATCAAGTATACTTCCGTCGTGGTCTTTATCTAATGCATTGTTCAAAGCTTCTGCTTCATTGGCATCCTGAGATTTGTTTCTAAGATAAGAAATAACCAAAGGAGCTGCTACCGCCAACAGGGCAATAATCTGGTTTCTGCTGATACCGAATTTGTTTTCTGCCTGTTCAGCAACCTGGTTGCTGGTGTTACCTGTAAGTAGGTCGATTAAACTCATGTTGTGTTTATTTATAATATTAAGTAAATCAAAGATATTAAAAAATGTGTTTCACAAGTTTTTTGTATTCACAATTATTGTTAAAGTTTTTTAATCTCTTCTTCTGTATATCCTTTACTTTTCATCAGCTCTATATAATCCTTCGCTCCATTAATCATCCAGTGCATCGGATCGGGGGATTTTTTCTTTTCGATGATGAATTTCAGGATGCCTACATTGTTGTTCATCCAGGGAACCAGATAATAATCAAGCCCACCCTTGTACTTTTTAGCTTCATGGAAGCTTCTTCCCGGTTCCGTTAGGAATGCTGTTTTATAGGTAGCATAATAGCCGAGAGGAATAAAAAGACATACCCATGAGAATTTTTTCAGGGGTTCGTATTTCGGCAATGCAAGTCCATACCCAATTGAAAGGGCAAAGATCATATTAAAAGGGATGAAAAATACATAGTTATCTGAAACCGCATAAAATGTAGAAAAACCGTACACACATACAGCAGCGGTGAAAAATACAAAAAACATCTTTTTGTCCGATTGGTATAAATGAACCATCCCGATAATCCCGAAAACGATGAAAATATTGAAATTGTAAACCAAATAGGCTACAGACTGAACAAAATCTATAAGGTACTGCTTAGGTGTTTTCTTAAAGGTATCCTGTATCCAGTGACCTCCTTCCGCAGTATAAGGAGAACTTAACGGAAGGCCCTGAGAAACATTTAAAACAGTTATAGAAACGAAAAGAAACAAAAATAAAAAAAGTGAAGTGTAAGCGTACTTTTTCTCTTCTTTAAAATAATATAAAAACAATAGCAGGGCAGGGATCAGCAGTACATTCTGGATATGCAGCCACAGACTTATTCCTAAAAATAATCCACTTAATACAATATATTTCTTCTTATGCTCCGTAAAACTTTTTACCATTGAAAAGAAGAAAAGGCTTATCCAGAATGAATTGTATGTATATACTTCCACAATCTCTGCATTTCTCCAGAAAGAAAAGCTGAGCCCGAAAACGATTGCAGCCGTAACAGAAACCCATTCTTTTTTAGTAATGCTTTTTATTGTAAGATAGATAACGGATACCGTAGCAGCGGCAGAGCCAATAATTAAAAGCCTGCTGGCGGCAATAGCATCTAACCCTGTAATATCCTTAATCAGGATACCTGTATTTACATAAAGAAAATGCGTGATAGCAGTTGCTACTGTAGCATATTTACCCAATTCAACAGTGTGTACAAAACCTACACAGTCAGCAAACGGGATCCTTGTAAAACTGCCAACGTAATAAATGGCTAAAAAAATGAAAAATAAAAATAATGCGTATAAATTTTTAAACATACATTAATTCTTTACAATAGGAACATTAGAGCAGGCTTCACCAAACATCAGGGATTTTACCATTGGTTTCAGCTGTTCAACAAGTTCTATGTATGCATTTTCAGGGATTTCTTTATCAGTGCATCCTTTTACAAGGACTCTTTTGCCTCTCATATCTTCAAAATCATGAGTCTGGATGGCATTGTGCATCAGGATTACTTCCAGGTCTTCACGGTCCCCGAAAACAATCTTTCTGGCAACATCTGTAAGCTTTGCAGTCAATACAAAATAAGCCCATAGCGGAACAATAGTATCTACAGAATTGTAAATGTATATATAAGCGTCTTTATACTCTTCCGGATCAATGGCGTCTACTTTCTCCCTGAAATCTTTTTCCTTCAGGATCATTTCCTGGAAAAGAAAATCTTTAAGGTCAATACCCTTTCTTATCCCTTTAGGAACCAGAGTAGACAGGTCGAAATTCACAAGACCGCTTTCAGCAACTTTATTTCGGATTTCAAATTCTTCTGACATTTTTTATCATTATCTTTGGACAAATTTACAAATTAAGATCAAGTAAACCTTAATTTGTTCTCTATCCTTACTATAGAAATGAAGTATTATATTATTGCAGGAGAAGCTTCCGGTGATCTGCATGGGAGCAACCTGATGAAAGCCCTTAAACAGAAAGATCCGCAGGCAGAAATAAGATTCTGGGGTGGAGATCTTATGAAAGCACAGGGCGGAATTCTGGTAAAACATTACCGTGACCTCGCTTTTATGGGATTCCTGGAAGTGGCAATGAATTTAAGAACCATCCTGAACAATATTAAATTCTGCAAAGAAGATATCAAAAACCATAAACCTGATATCCTTATCCTGATCGATTATCCCGGATTTAATTTAAGAATCGCAAGATTTGCAAAAGAACTTGGGATAAAAGTAGTTTACTATATTTCTCCGCAGCTTTGGGCCTGGAAAGAAGGCAGGGTAGAGATTGTTAAAAAATATGTGGATGAAATGATGGTCATTCTTCCTTTCGAAGAAGATTTCTATAAAAAACATGGGGTTCACTCTCATTTTGTGGGGCATCCGCTTCTTGATGCTATTGCGGGACTGAATGATCTCAGCATTGAAGAATTTAAAAAAGAAAACGGCCTTAATGAAAAGGAAATTATCGCACTTCTTCCCGGTTCCAGAAAACAGGAAGTGGAGAAAATGCTTGAGATTATGCTTTCCGTAAGACCGCATTTTAAAAATTACCAGTTTGTTATTGCCGGTGCGCCAAGCCTCCCGAAAGAGTTTTATCAAAAATATGTGGATGACAATGTTCATTTTGTATCCAACAGAACATACGATCTGCTGAGATGTTCAAAAGCAGCTTTGGTAACTTCGGGAACAGCAACATTGGAAACAGCTCTGCTGAATGTTCCGGAAGTGGTATGCTATCGTGGAAGTAAAATTTCTTACGCCATTGCAAAAAGACTTGTGAAAAACATAAAATATATTTCCCTGGTCAATCTGATTATGGACAGGGAAGTAGTAAAAGAGCTGATCCAAACCGATCTGAATACCAAAAACCTTGTAGATGAACTTAATAAAATGATAGAAGGCGAAAAAAGAAACCAGGTTTTGGCAGATTACAGTCTTTTAAGAGAAAAACTGGGCGGAAAAGGGGCCAGTGAAAAAGCCGCTGCAGTTATTGTAAGCGTGTAAGGCAAGTTGAGGTTTGATTTAAATTTTATAACCATGAATTTTAAAAGCTTACTGATATTCATTCTGTTGATGAACATTTCCGTGAAAAGTTCTGCCCAGAATAATAAATCGCGGGAGAAAGTTCAGATTTTTTATTACGGATGGTATGCAAATCCGGAAGTAGATGGAAAGTATGAGCACTGGAACCATGATATTCTCCCTCACTGGAGCAATCAGAAATGGAACAACCTGGGACATCATAGGGGAGGAGACGATATTGGTGCTAATTTTTACCCTGCTTTAGGAAATTACAGTTCCAATGATCCGGAAATCATTAAAAAACACATGGAAATGATCAAAGAATCCGGTGTTGGTGTGGTTGTTTTAAGCTGGCTGGGAAAAGACTCATTTGTTGATAAAAGTATTGCTCAATATCTTGATATAGCTGATCAGTCTGGCCTTAAGGTAGCTTTTCATATAGAACCGTTTTACAAAAATATAACAGAGCTTAGAGAACAGCTTACCTACCTGGTGAAGACTTATTCTCACCATCATGCTTTTTATAAAAAAGATGGAAAGCCGTTGTACTATGTGTACGACAGCTATAAAATTTCCCCCGGAGAATGGACAAAACTCCTTTCTGAAAATGGTGAAAAAACAGTTCGGAATACAGAATTGGACGGACTTTATATAGGATTGTGGGTTGAAAAGGAACATGCAGTTTTTTTTGAAAAATCCGGGTTTGATGGTTTTTATACCTACTTTGCCAGCGAAGGTTTTGTTTTTGGAAGTACAGTGTCCAACTGGAGCTACCTTTCTCAATTTGCAAAAGATCATAAACTTATTTTTATTCCTTGTGTAGGGCCTGGATATTCAGATACAAGAATAAGACCCTGGAATGAAGCCAATTTCAAAAGCAGGGAAAACGGAAAATATTATGAAAGAATGTTTCATGCAGCAGCAAAAGTAAATCCGGACTATATCGGGATCACTTCATTTAATGAATGGCATGAAGGAACACAGATTGAACCGGCAATTCCTAAAAAGACGGGCAATTTCAAATATGAAGATTACGGAAAAGATTCCTGGTTCTACATCAAAGAAACCAGGCGTTTGACAGATCAGTTTTTAACGGGTAAATAATCCCGGAAATATCTTTTGATAAATAGATTTGTTTTTCAGAAAGTAAGATTCGATTAAAAAAATAAATGAATTAAAATAAAACTGCTGATAATAGCATTTTTTAAATATAAAGCTGTCTGCAAAAGGCAGCTTTTATTTTTTATATAAAACCTTATTTCGTAGTAAATTATCAGGCCTTATATTATTCTTGAAATAGGAAATAATATCCAAATTCTGCAAAATCTGTGTTACTGAATAATCAGGCAAATTAATTACTTTTTGGCTGTAAATAATTGATAATTTGAACAAACAGCCGCTTCTTATTTTGTCTGTCTGCTTTATCCTCGGAATTTTTCTTCAGGATAAATTACTATTAGGGGAAACCATAATTTATATGATTTCGGCAGGTTGTCTGTTAATTTTTGCTCTGTATTTTTTACATTCTTATTTTCTTCATAAAGCAAAAGCAGTCTTGCTGGGACTGCTGTTTTTCGGAGCCGGAATGACCCTTCACTTTTTTAATACCTTTTCGTCCGGCAATATGTCTCTTCCTCCAAACACAACAGTATTCTTTAAAATCTCAAAGAAACTGAATTCTACGGAGAAAAATAAAAAATATGAAGCCATAATTCAGGCCGGAAAAGAAAATTTCAATGCTGTTATGTATATTCCCAAAACGAATAAGGAACTTGATTTCAACCACTATTACAAGGCCAATGCTTATCTGTCGAAACCAAAATCTCCGCAGTATGATTTTCAATTTGATTATACAGGATATCTGAGAAGAAAAAATATTGAATATCAGTGCTATTTATCGGATGAAATTTCTGCTGCCGGAAGAGTTGATTTAAATCTAAATGAATGGTTTCAGCAACGAAGATTATTCATGCTTCAAAAAATTGACAAAACAGAAATGTCACCCAAAACCCGGGAATTCCTCAAAGGAATCATTCTCGCAGACAGAACGGAAATGGATGCTGGAATGGTACAGGATTTCAGCAAGTCCGGAATGGTTCATTTTCTGGCTATTTCCGGAACCCATATTGTCGTAATTTTCGGAATGTTTTACTTTTTGCTGACAAGGTTCAGTCCGCTACGGTTCAGGAAATATGCAATTATTTCCAGCATTGGTTTTATCTGGCTTTTTGCGGTATTCATAGGTTTCGGAAACTCTGTGATGCGTTCCTGTATTATGCTTACAGTATATTTTATTTATGTGCTGCTTCAGAGAAAGCCGGACTTGCTTCATTCCCTTTCACTCTCAGCTATGATTATTCTGGTAATTGATACACAGCAACTCTTCGATGTAGGTTTTCAGCTAAGTTTTCTGGCTGTGTTAGGGATTTTTTGGCTCAACCAGCCTCTTTTGAAATATTTTCCCCGACAGGACGGTTATTTTAAAAAGCTGATATACAATACCATTACCATTTCGCTTTCTGCCCAATTGGCGACACTTCCGCTGGTGCTTTATTATTTTCACCAGTTCTCATTAGTTTCTGTTCCTGCCAATATCCTGATTGTCCCGTTTTCAGAAATACTCATACTATTTTCCTTTTTGATGACGGCCCTCATAGGATTGGATCTGGATTTTGAACTGATTAATTCCATATACGACGGGTCAATGCGGATTTTATTAAGCCTCATTCATTGGTTTGCAGAAAGAGGCACATTGTTTTTTTCAAACATAGCGATGAATCTGACCGAAGTTTTATCTTTATTTGTCATTGTTTATATGTTGAGACCATTATTGTTGAAGATCAGTTTTAAAAATGTATTCAGGTTGACAGTTGTGGTTTTTATCTTTTTTGCGGTCAGAACAGGATTCAATATTTTTGAAAATCAGAAAGAAGAAGTATTGCTTCATGATTTTAATAAAACTAAAGTATTGTCCGTAAAGAAAGGGAATAGAGCCTGTTTCTGGATAACAGGAAACTCAGATAAAAAGAATGTTTCCAAATTTTTAGCCACCCCTTACAGCTCTTCCAGACGTGTTGGAAATGTAGAAATAAAGACCTTTCCTCAAATGACAGAAAAGGTAGTTTACAATGGCAGAATTTACAATTTGAAATAATAAATCGCATATTTCATTTTTTCCTTTAAATAATGCGTCAGATCCTTATTTAGAAAGATTACAAACTGGCTAATTGTGAGATTTCTCACTTCCCGATATTGTTAACATTTCTTAATTTTGTGGAAATTCAAATTTAAACTTATATGGCAGGTTTAACGAGTTCTACGATAGGTAGAAAATATGCGATGGCATTATCAGCTATGTTTTTGCTGATCTTTCTTATACTGCATTTGACGACCAATTTGTTATCAGTCCTGAATCGTGATGCATTCAATACCGCATCGGATTTTATGGGCTATAATCCTTTTGTGCAGTTCTTAATGCAGCCTGTTCTTGGCTTTGCAGTTATTTTCCATTTCATTATGGGATTTGTGCTGGAAATTAAGAACAATAAAGCGCGTCCTATAAAGTATGCTTCCAACAATCCTTCCGTGAACTCTTCATGGATGTCCAGAAATATGATTATTTCAGGAGCAGTTGTTTTGGCATTCCTTGCGCTTCACTTATATGATTTCTGGCTTCATGAAATCAACTACAAGTATGTAGAAGGACTTGCTCCCGATGCAGAACGTTTCTGGCCGGAGCTGCATGAGAAATTTGCAGACATCTGGAGAGTGGCTTTATATGTGATCTCTTTTGTTTTGCTTGGTCTGCATTTGGCTCACGGTTTCCAGTCTTCATTCCAGTCTGTTGGTGCAAGGCATCCGAAATATACTCCGGTAATTAAAGCTTTTGGAAAATGGTATTCCATCCTTATTCCTGCAGGCTTTATTTTTATTGCAATTTTTCACTTCGTAACTCAATAATATCAATATACCAATATGAGTAAATTAGATTCAAAAATTCCGGCTGGTCCTTTAAAGGATAAATGGAAGCATCATAAAGACCATATGAACCTTGTTGCACCAAACAACAGAGATAAGATTGATATTATTGTTGTAGGTACAGGTTTGGCAGGAGGTTCCGCTGCAGCTACACTGGCTGAACAGGGATATAACGTAAAAGCATTCTGCTATCAGGATTCTCCGAGAAGAGCACACTCAATTGCTGCACAGGGAGGTATCAATGCTGCTAAAAACTATCAGGGTGACGGTGACTCTACTTACAGATTGTTCTATGACACCATCAAAGGTGGTGACTACAGAGCAAGAGAGGCCAACGTTTACAGACTTGCTGAAGTTTCTGCAAATATTATCGACCAGTGTGTTTCACAAGGTGTTCCCTTTGGAAGAGATTACGGTGGCCAGTTAGATAACCGTTCATTTGGTGGAGTTCAGGTAAAGAGAACTTTTTATGCAAAAGGACAGACAGGTCAGCAGTTATTATTAGGTGCTTATTCTTCAATGAGCCGTCAGATCGGTAAAGGAAGAATCAAAATGTACAACCGTCATGAAATGATGGAATTGGTAATTGTAGACGGAAAAGCAAGAGGAATTATCGCAAGAAACCTGGTGACAGGTGAGATCGAAAGACATTCTGCTCACGCTGTTGTTATCGCTTCTGGAGGTTACGGAAATGTATATTTCCTTTCCACCAACGCAATGGGTTCAAACGTTTCTGCAGCTTGGAAAATCCACAAAAAAGGAGCGTATTTCGCAAATCCTTGTTATGTACAGATTCACCCGACTTGTATTCCGGTTCACGGAACACAGCAGTCTAAACTTACTTTGATGTCAGAATCTCTTAGAAACTCAGGAAGAATCTGGGTTCCTAAGAAAATTGAAGATTCTGTAGCCATCAGAGAAGGAAAGCTTAGACCGGAAAATATTAAAGAAGAAGATAGAGATTATTATTTGGAAAGAAGATATCCTGCATTCGGAAACTTGGTGCCTAGAGACGTTGCGTCCAGAGCTGGTAAAGAAAGATGTGATGCTGGTTTCGGAATCGAAAATAATGATACTAAAGAAGGTGTTTACTTAGATTTCTCTACAGAGATCATCAAAAAAGGTAAAGAAGCCGCTATTGAAAAACATATTCATAATCCTACAGATCAGCAAATCTATGATTTAGGAAAAGCCTGGATTGAGGAAAAATATGGTAACCTATTCGTAATGTACGAAAAGATTACAGCAGATGATCCTTACAAAACTCCAATGAAGATTTATCCTGCAGTACACTACACAATGGGTGGTGTTTGGGTTGATTACAACTTACAGTCTACAATTCCTGGATGTTTCGTAATTGGTGAAGCTAACTTCTCTGATCACGGGGCTAACAGATTGGGAGCTTCTGCTTTGATGCAAGGTTTGGCAGACGGATATTTTGTACTTCCTTACACGATTGCAGATTACCTTTCAGCAGACATTAGAACAGGTGTAATTCCTACAAATTCTAACGAGTTTGATCAGGCTGAAAAAGAAATTAAAGATAAAGTAGATTTCTTCTTAAATAATAAAGGAACCCATTCAGTAGATTATTTCCACAAAAAATTAGGACACATTATGTGGAATAAAGTGGGAATGGGAAGAACTCCTGAAGGTTTGAAAGAAGCTATTGCTGAAATTGCTCAGGTGAAAAAAGATTTCTGGGCAGACGTTAAGGTTCCCGGTGATGCCGATGGAATGAACACTGAACTTGAAAAAGCGTTCAGAGTGGCAGATTTCATCGAGCTTGGACAATTGATGGCTATTGATGCTTTACACAGAAACGAATCTTGTGGTGGACACTTCAGAGAAGATCATGCTACTCCAGAAGGTGAAGCAGAAAGAGATGATGTTAACTTTAAATATGTAGGAGCTTGGGAATATCAAACAGATGATATCACCACAGAAGTTCTGCATAAAGAAGACCTGATCTACGAGAACATTGAAGTTAAAGCAAGAAGTTACAAATAATCTCCAACCTATAAATAAATAATTATGAGTGCAAAAAAAGGCCTTCATCTTACCCTGAAAATTTGGAGACAAAAAAATAGCAAAACTAAAGGTCAGTTCGAGACCTACAAAATATCAGACGTTTCTACAGATTCTTCTTTCTTAGAAATGTTGGATATTCTGAACGAGAATATCATCAACGAAGGAAAAGAACCTATCGCTTTTGATCACGACTGTCGTGAAGGAATCTGTGGTATGTGTTCCCTTTATATCAACGGTAGAGCACATGGTCCCGATACGGGAATCACAACATGTCAGCTTCACATGAGAATGTTCAAAGACGGTGAAACCATCGTTATTGAACCTTGGAGAAGTGCGGCTTTCCCGGTTATCAAAGACTTAATGGTAGACAGGAGCGCATTCGACAGAGTAATGGCTGCCGGAGGTTTCATCTCCGTGAACACTTCAGGTAATACATTGGATGCCAATGCTATTCCGGTTCCTAAAGAAGATGCAGACAAAGCAATGGATGCTGCAGCATGTATCGGATGTGGTGCATGTGTGGCTACTTGTAAAAACGGATCTGCAATGCTGTTCGTAGGAGCTAAAGTTTCTCAGTATGCCCTTTTACCTCAAGGTAGAGTAGAAGCGAAAAGAAGAGTTCTGAACATGGTAAAAGCTATGGACGAAGAAGGATTCGGGAACTGTTCGAATACAGGAGCATGCGAAGTAGAATGTCCGAAAGGAATTTCTCTTGAAAACATTGCCAGAATGAACAGAGAATACATGGCTGCCATGGTAGATAACGGATAGAATTTATTCAGATACATATAAAAATCGCCTTCATTACGAAGGCGATTTTCTTTATACATACCCGTGGCTGTTAAAGTTTGTTAAGTTGTTGATCAGGTAAGGTATTCTTATTTAATAAGTTTATATTTGGTGAGCACGAGAAAAAGATTATCATTTCTAGTATTCTTTTTCCTGTGAAAAATTTTAGAGAATAAAAATGCCTTCGAAGTCCCATTTTTAAAGGTTCTCATAAAATTTTCAAAAAAAATAAATAGTGTTAATCAGCAAGCCGTAAAAAACGTATTTTTGCGTAATATTAAAATTGAAATGAAAAAATATCTTTTATTGTTTATCATCACAGCTTTTGTGATGTCTTGTTCAAAAAAAGTTGAAGTTAAAGGAAAAATTACAGGAAGCTCACCACTCGAAAGAATTGAATTTGTTGAAGCTTCCGGTGTGGCTACCCTTCCTCTTGTTAATATTGGTTTAGATAAAGATGGAAGCTTTACAGGAAGCTTTGAAGCTCCTAAAGAAGGAATGTATGTAATCAACTACGCAGGAAAACAAAACCTGATTTATCTTGAAGGCGGGCAGAAATTAAATATTTCCGGAAATTCAATGACCTTCCCTAATGAATTTGTAGTTACAGGAGATGCTAAGAAAAATAATGATTTCCTTCAGGCAAGCCAAAAATTCCTGGGAGAATACGGAAGTAAGATCAACATCCAGCAGCTGATGTCCGGAGATGAGAAAACATTCTTAAAAGGAGCTCAGAAAATCGAAGCCGATATCAATAAAAATGTAGAAGAGCTTGCTCAGAAAAATAATCCGGGCAAAGGAATTCTGGAGTGGAAAAAGAATGACGTGAAAGTAACCGTTCTTAACCTTCTTGCCAACTATGAAATGGCACAGCGCCAGATGTCAGGAAACCCGTCATTTAAAGTTTCCAAGGCGTTCCAGGATTACGAAAACAAATTGCAGGATAACAAAGACGTATTGGTAAAAACCATTCCGCTGTACAGACAATATTTGCTTGTAAAAATGAGCCCTGATTTCCAAAAATATGCAGAAGCAAAAACTAAAGGTAAAACAGATGTTACCACTTCTGAAATTTTTGCACAGTTCCTGAAAGACAGAAAAGAAGTTTCGCAGACAGCGAAAGATTATCTGTTGGCATTTGTGGTAGCTCAGGATATTCATCCGGGTGCTCCTGCAAAGAATATTGATAAAGTTAAAAAAATCATCGATACAGATATTACAGATGCTGCCATCAAAGCAGATCTAGTTAAAATGCAATTAGCCGTTAACGGTCTTAAAGTAGGGGAAGCTGCTCCTGAAGCACCATTGGTAAAAGCAGACGGTAAATCTTACCAGCTTTCTGAAAACAAAGGAAAACCTTATATGCTGTTCTTCTATGCATCATGGAACCCTTACATTAGTGAAGGAACAGTTCCTGTACTGAAAGAAGTCGTAAATTTCTATAAATCTAAAATGAACTTCGTTTTTGTAAACGTAGACGATACAAAAGATCAGTTTGTGAAAACCAGCAGCGCATTACTAAAAGGAATTCCTGGAACAAATGTTTACGGAGAAAAAGGATTGGAATCAGATATTGCAAAAAAATACGGAGTGTACGGATTTAAACTGCCTTGCTTTGTAATTGTTGATAAAGACGGTAAAATTGCCGGCAGATCTTTTGTAAACCTTGGCGAACAGGAAGTAGTAACAATATTGGATAAACTTACAGGGCTTTCCGCACCAAAAGTACAGCCTAGTGCTCAGGTGATGCCGGGAATGCAGATTGACCCTCCTGCACAGCCTGCAAGTCCGCAACCTGCACCAACAAAATAATAAACTTTAACATAGATGGAAACCTTATCTTCGGATAAGGTTTTTTTTATTGTATTTTTGCCAGATCAAAGCGGAGATTTATTTCAGCTGTATTAGAAAAAATAGAAATAGAGTTTAGGATGAGAAAGAAGAAAGATATAATTCTTGAAAATATTAAATTATTTGGCGCAGGAGCAAAAGGTGTTGCCATAGGAAAAACGGAAGAAGGAAAGACTGTGCTTATTTCCGGAGCAGTTCCCGGAGATGTGGTTAATGCCAGAGTGAAAAAATCCAAGTCCAAGTATTATGAAGCAGAAACTGTAGAAATTCTGGAAAAATCGCCATTCAGAGTAGATCCTAAATGTATTCATTTCGGAACCTGCGGCGGATGCAAGTGGCAGAATATGAGCTACGAAAAACAGCTTGATTTCAAACAGGAAGAAGTATATAACAATATTAAAAGAATCGGGGGAATTGATGATTTTGAAACCGTTTCAATTTTAGGAGCCGAAGAACAGTATTTCTACAGAAATAAAATGGAGTTTTCCTTTTCCAATGCAAGATGGCTTACCCAATATGAAATAAGTTCCGAAGAGAATTTCGGAAACAAAGATGCATTAGGATTCCATATTCCGGGAATGTGGAGTAAAATCCTGGACCTGAAAGAATGCTTTCTGCAGGAAGACCCGTCCAATGCAATACGTTTAGCTGTAAAAAAGTTCGGTGTAGACAACGGGCTGGATTTCTTTGATGTAAGAAACCAGGAAGGCTTTTTGAGAACCCTGATGATGAGACAAAACTCTAAAGGCGAGTGGATGGTTCTATTTCAGCTTTACAGAGAAGAAAAAGAAAACAGAGAAAAGCTTTTCCAGTTCTTACTGGAACAGTTTCCACAGATAAAAACGCTGGTTTATGCCATCAATTCAAAGCAGAATGATTCCATTTATGATTTAGATATCAATACCTATTCAGGAGAAGGATTCCTGATGGAAGAAATGGACGGACTGAAATTTAAAATAGGTCCCAAATCTTTCTTTCAGACCAATTACAAACAGGCATTGGAACTGTACAGAAAAACATTGGAATTTGCCGACCTGAAAGGTGATGAAGTTGTTTATGACCTGTATACAGGAACCGGAACTATTGCACAATATGTTGCCAGAAACGCAAAGCATGTTATCGGTATAGAATCCGTTCAGGAAGCCATAGATGCTGCTATTGAGCACGCCAAATTAAATGGCCTTACCAATACTACATTCTATTGTGGGGACATGAAAAATGTCTTCAACGATGAATTCCTGGAAAATCATCCAAAAGCAGATGTCTTAATTACCGATCCGCCAAGAGACGGGATGCATCAGAAAGTGGTAGAGCAGATTCTTAAGCTTGCTCCTGAAAAAGTAGTTTATGTAAGCTGTAATTCAGCAACACAGGCGAGAGATCTTGCCTTGATGAAAGAACATTATACCCTTGTAAAAATATTGCCGGTAGATATGTTCCCGCAAACCCACCACGTTGAAAACATAGCACTGCTTGTTAAAAAATAAATTATTTAAATTTGAATCTCAAATCTTAATATGAAGTATTTTAAATTTCTCATCATGATCTGCTTTGCAGGAATCCTTTTTTCCTGTGGTGGCGATGACGATATCTGTGAAAGCGGTGAAGGAACACCAAGAATGAAAGTGGCATTCAAATCTTTGGAATCCGGTAAAGCAGTGACTTTAGATTCATTATATGTAGCAGTAGACTATGGAGCCGGTAAAGTACAGCTGGGGAAAACCGAGAAAGTAGATTCAAGGCTTATTCCGTTAAGAGTTGATGATTCACCTTACACAGACGTTTTTTTCAGGCTTGCGGATAAAGGAACAGAATCTCATGTCCGGATTAATTATACAACAAAAAGTATATACGTTTCTCCGGGATGCGGAATCAAAAAGACTTACGAGAATTTAAGCTCACAATTAACACAATCCAATCCTGTACAGAAGCTCGAAGCAGGACAAAATCAAATAGAGAATGAAGACAAGACTAATCTTTTCCTTATTTTTTAGCATCATAGCCATAACCGGTTTTGCCCAGGAAAAAAAAGAAACCAAAGAAGCCCCAAAAGTACAGGAAAAATACAAACCTAATTTTATGGTAGGTTTTGATGTCCTTAATGCCGGTGTTTCTTTCTTTTCAGACAGGGTACTTTACCAGGGATTTATTTCATCAAAAGTGAAAGGGAATGTTCATGCTATTGCAGAGGCCGGTTTTGAAAAAAATGTGTACCAAAAGAATGGTTACGATGCCAAAGCAAGCGGTCCCTTTGTAAAACTGGGTGCATTTTATATGCTGGCAAAAGATCTTGAAAATGAATTCAACGGTTTTTATGCAGGAGGAAAGATAGGAGGGGCGTTCTACAATCAGGAGTATATGGCAGTTCCGGTCCGCGGATATGGAGGCAGTGCGTCATCTGTAGCATTTCCGTCATCATCACAGACTTCTGCCTGGCTGGAAGGAACGTTAGGTGGAAGAGTACAGCTATTTGAATCCAATTTTTATATAGATGTTAATCTTCAGCCAAGATATTTGGTATACACCTCCAAACAGGATGAAATTATACCAATGATAGTTCCCGGATTCGGAAGAAGTTCAAACAAATTCAATATGGGCTTTGCATGGAATATTGCCTATAAGTTTTAATAAAAAATAGAGCATATCGACTACAAATGAAGTTGGTAATCCGAATAACGATATCCGGATTTACCCTAATCCGGTAAGTGATATCCTGAATGTAGCCAAAGTATCGGATAAGACAGCTACGTAATCACGATTGATGAAAAAGAAAAAGATCGGTTCAGTTCTAAATTCATTAAAAAATAAGAACAATTAAAGCAATATACAATCCTCAGGCCCGCTTGAGGATTTTATGTTTTTATATGCAGAATGTATTATTATTGTGAAATTTTTACAAAAAAATATTTGAATGGATATATTAATAGTGAAAAAATTATTAGATTTGTGTAATTATTAAAATATTAGCGTATGAATTAAAAAACTACTTTTTTCAATACAGATTATCTGTAAAAATGGATGTTTCAAACTTAGAACACCATTGAATAAGAAATACTATACCTTATTTACTATTGTTATTATAACTAAATTCAAAAAATATGAGTGTATTTTTACTCTGTAAATTGAGCAGGCCTTCCAGGGCGCTCATAACATTGCTTTGTATGGTCTTCGGACTCATTTTACAGGCACAAACGGTTACAATTGGTACAGGAACCAGTACTCAAAGATATCCTTTGGGCTCTTTTTATGGTTATGAAAGATCTGCATCGCTTTATACCGCTACGGAAATAAATCTGCCCGCGGGTGGAAGCGTACTGTCCGTAGCATGGAATGCTACAGCAGCAACTTCCGTAAATACCCCGGTAAAAATTTATTTAAAGTCAGTACCAGCTGCAACAGGAACTATTACAGCACAGAACTGGGCAACAGCAACGAGTGGAGCAACTCTGGTATATACCGGAAACTCTGCAAGTTTTACTACCGGATGGAATACTTTTACGTTACAAACCCCCTACTATTACAATGGAACAGAAAACCTTATGGTATTGGTTGAAACCAACTATGGAGGAGGTGGAGGAGGAACTTCTACAGGAAGTGCCTTTACCTATTCTTCTGCTACCTCAAGGCATATGTATTTCCAACAGGATACTACAGCTCCTACAAGTGATGGTACTGTTACATCCAACAGACCCAATGTTCAGCTGACTTTTGGACCAGCTCCTTCATGTATACCTCCTTCAGGATTTACATTAGGTACTGTGACCCCAACAAGTGCGGCAGTAAGCTGGACCGCTCCTTCACCTGCCCCTGCAGGAGGATATGAAATATATTACAGTACATCTGCTACAGCTCCAACCCCTACAACTCCAGCTTCACAAACTATTACTACAGGAACAAGTGCAACACTTTCTCCATTGATTGCCAATACTGCTTATTATGTATGGGTAAGATCAAAATGTAGTACAGCGGATCAGAGTACATGGGTGGGACCTATTAATATATTTACAGGATATTGTACACCTACGGGAGGTACTTCAACCACATATTATCTGAGAACTGTTAACACAACAGGTGGTATCACGAATTTAAACTATGCGGCCACTTCTTATTCCGCTTATGTCAACAGTACAGCTTCAGCCATTACAGCGTTGCCTAGTAACACTGTAACAATGAATCTGAATTCCGGAACAAGTACTTACTATTATTATGTTTGGATTGACTGGAATAATAATATGAACTTTAATGACCCGGGCGAAACTGTTCTGGCAACTACCACTTTTGCCACAAACGGAACAGCATCAATTGTTATTCCTGCAGCACAGGCTCCCGGTAATTACAGGGTAAGGACTGCAACTTCCTGGTCAGGAACACTTACTCCTTGCGGACAAGCGAATTCCGGTAACTATGTAGACTTTACATTAACAGTTATGGCATTACAGCCATGTACTACGGCACCTCCAAGTAATATTTCGGTTTCAAATGTTACTCCAACTACAGCTCTCGTAAGCTGGCTGCCTTCAACAGGTGCTACTTATGTACTAAGATATAAAGCTGTAACTGCTACAACATGGACTACAGTAAATATCACGACTCCTCTTACGAGCAGTTATCAGATAAACAACCTTACAGAACAGACACAGTATGAAGTTCAGATTGCCACAATCTGTGGAACACAAGGTCCATTCTCTACAAGTACGACCTTTACAACTCCTACCATTACATATTGTACTTCTGCTTCTACAAGCGCCACTATTGATGGCTATATAAGCAAAGTTACTGTAAATCCGAATGCTGCTATACCAATGACCAGTACTTCAGATTTCAGCAATTATACAGATTACACTACAGATCCTGCAAGACTGATTACCCTGGTAAGAGGTTTAGGAGCTAATACTGTTACTATCGAAAAAACCTGGCCGGGGACTCAATGGTCATTTGGAACAGGAGTATGGATTGATTTTAACAGAAACGGTATTTTTGAAACTTCTGAGCAGGTATTGAACTCACCAAGTAATACTACAACACCTGTTACTGCAACCTTTGCTGTACCAAATGCAGCCGGGGGAGTTTATACAGGAAACCTTACTACCCGTATGCGTGTAGCGTTGAGAGAAAGTGCTACGGCGGCTGCTTGTGGAACTTTCACCTGGGGTGAAGTAGAAGATTATGCGGTGAAACTTATTGACCAGCCTGCATGTACTACTGCGCCACCTACAAACATTACCGTTACCAACCTGACGGCTTCTACAGCTACAGTATATTGGTTAGGTGCTGCGAATGCTACTTATACCATCAGATGGAAACTGGCAACTGCAGGAACATATACAATCCCGGCTGTAACTTTACCGGCCGGACAAAATTATTATACTATTCCTGGTCTTGCTGAGCAGACTAAATATGACGTGCAGATTTCTACTACATGTGGAACATCTACAGGACCATATTCTACAGCAATTCAATTTACAACACCGCCACTTTCATACTGCCCGATGACAGGTACGGGAACTAACGACCACATTTCAAATGTAACCGTTACATCTTCCAACCCTGGAGTTCCGGTGATGAGTAATACCACTGTACAGAATAACTATACAAGCTATACAACACCTCAGACATTAATTACTCTTGATGCAGGTTCTGCCAACAATAAGCTATCTGTAGCAAAAGGATGGACAGGTGCAACAAGTAATGATGCCGTATCAGTTTGGATTGACTATAACAGAAACGGAGTTTTCGAAACATCTGAACAGATATTGAATTCAGCGGCAAGTACTGCTACTCCTGTTACTGCTACTTTTGCAGTTCCGGCAACAGCTTATACAGGTCCGCTTACTACTACAATGAGAGTTGTACTTAAACGTACAAGTGCTCCGGTATTATGTCAGAATGCGGCAAATGGTGAAGTTGAAGACTACGCGGTAAGAATCAGACCTTGTAGTAATGCAACACCAAACCAGCCTACGATTGTAGCAACTCATAACTCTGCAACACTTACATTAACAGGATCGGCAACCAACGTAACCTATCTTGTAAGATACAGAGTTCAGGGACCTCCTCCGGGAGCATGGACAGAAGTATATGCTTCGGCATTGCTGGCTAACCTGCCCCTTGTATTAACCGGCTTAACTCCGGCTACAATCTATGAAGTTCAGGTAGCTACTGTTTGTGGAGATGTTACAGGAACATTCACACCTATCAAAACATTTGTAACAAGATGTGATCCTACGCCTCCGAATGTGACGGTAAGTAATATTACTACAAACTCCGCATTGATTACGTGGGCACCGCTTTCAGCAAGCTCTACATATACACTGGAATGGAGAAAAGTAGGAGCTGCCACATGGACTCAGGTTCCTAACATTGCACCTCCTGCCAATACTCATCTGTTAACAGGTTTAGATCCATATACAAAATATGAAGTAAGAGTTGCTAATAAATGTGTTGGAGAAACTACTCTTAACCCGTACTCAAATCCGAAAGTATTTACTACGGAAAGAACTTGTGAACTTCCTCCTCCGGGATTAACGATCACTCAGATCGCTCCTACATGGGCTGAAGTTACATGGGAAGGCTTCCCTGGTGCAACTTATATCCTGAGATACAGAAAGGTAGGTATTCCAAGCTGGACTAATGTTCCTTTAACAACGAATACTTACACAATAACAGGATTACTGGAAGAAACGAAATATGAAATGCAGGTTGTAAACGTTTGCGGTGGTACACCGGGTACATACACACCTCCATACTATTTCACTACCCCTACAGTAGTTTACTGCCAGATGGGATCTCAGAATGCTGTTAACGAGCATATCTCCAAAGTTACGGTAGTTCCGAACGGAAGACCTAAGATGGAGAATGAGTCAGGACCTTCCAGCTATACAAACTATACAGGAGTACCTGATACATTTATTGAAATGGTTCAGGGATCTACAGGAAACCAGATCACGATTGAGAAAAAATGGAACGGAACTAATCACGATGAAGGTATCGCGGTATGGATCGATTTCAACAGAAACGGATATTTCGATCTTGATGAAAGAATATTTACATCACCTCCAAACACTACAAGTCCTGTTACAGGAACATTCAGCGTACCTGTAGATGCTTACGTAAGTATGACTAACTATAAGTATGTGGTAATGAGAGTGGCAATGATGAGAGACGGAATTCCTGTGAACTGTACTAATTTTGCCAATGGGGAAGTAGAAGATTACTCAGTGAGAATCTCTAAACCGGGAGTACCGAACTCTGTTAATCAAACGGAGATTCTGATTTACCCTAACCCTGTAAGCTCAGTATTGTATGTGAAGAATATCAGCAAAAGAGCGAAGTATAAGATCTACAATTCTACAGGACAGGTTATCGGAGACGGTATTCTGCTTAACAACCAGGTGAATGTTAGCAAATTGATCAGTGGTATTTATGTAATAGATATCGAAGACAATGGAGTAACAGTTCAGAAGAAATTTATTAAAGAATAATATTTAAATTTCAAATAGAAGAAGCCCTCAGTAATGAGGGCTTTTTTATTGCGGGTATTTGGTGAATTGTATCTTGGAGTTAGTTATCCAAGATGTATATTAATTAACTGAATAATTCATGATTTGAGTGTTCCTGATTGTTAGAATATCATCTGAAATTTCTTTCAGATCCTCTAAATAATGACTGATGATGAAAATAGCCTTTTCAGATTTTAGCTTTTGAATTAATTCATAAATAAATCTCCTGTTTTCTTTGTCTAAAGAAGAAGTAGGTTCATCCAGAATCAGGAATTGCGGATCATGATACAAAGCACGCATCCAGCCAAGCAATTGTTTCTGGCCGCCAGACAGATTAATTCCTTCTTCGCCTACCAATGTTAAAAAGCCCTGAGGCAGAGAATTAATAAACCTATCAAAACCAAGTGAAATCAGCTTTTGCAGTTTATGCTGATCAACCTGCTCTTCCAGCATGATGTTTTCCAGAATACTTCCGTTGAATAGCTGTATATTTTGTGGAACTATACCGGTGAGGCTACGCCAGTTGATTATAGAAATGTCTTTTAAATGGATACTGTTATTAATGATAATTTCCCCGTTTTCCGGCAGGTAATTCTTTTGTAATATTTCCGTTAATGTGGTTTTACCACTTCCGCTTTCTCCAAGAAGACACGTTACATTTCCTTTTTGTATAGAAAAAGAGATCTGGTTTAACAGCCTGCTTCTTCCGTTAAATCTGAAATCAATATTGGCAACCTCAATCGTTTTAATCCCTGTAATTTCCAGGCCTTCTGTTTTCTCTTTTTCTAATGAAGAATATTCAAACATTCTGTCGAAAGCAACTTTGGCTTCCTGTATAGGAATGGTAACCAATGCTAAATTAGTGATGGAAGAAAGCAAGGAACTGGAAATTCCTATAATAGCCATTAATTCCCCTGTTTTAATCTCTCCGTTCAAAACATTATAGGAAGAAAAACCAAGAATGATGAGAAGAAAAGACACTAATACCAATCCTGAATACAATGCAATGCTTAAATTAAGTTTTCCAAGCTCAAAGATCCTTGTCTGGAAAAGCCCGAATATGTTTTCATTTCTCCTGATAAACATAGACTGCCTGGAGAATCCCTTGATAACTTCTATTCCTCTTATACTGTCAATATAATTCGCTTCATTGATACTGTAAGACTGCATAACATTTCTCTGGGCATCAATGATTTTTTTATTAAAGCTGAAGATAATATAGAAAATGACCGGTGAAATGATGATGCATACAACAGCCAGCTTCCAGGAATAAGAAAAGAGAAAACCTGTAGATATTAAGATACCCAGAATATCAACGGCAGTGTTTGTAATAAGTTGTTTTATGACGTTTTGAATTCTTTGGGTGTCATTAAGCCTTGCCACAAAATCACCCACCTTCCGGCTGTCGAAAAACATTTTGGGAAGATGGAGCAGGGAAGAGTAGAAATTCTTATTAATCCTCTCATTAAAGGATTTACTTTGCTTAATAATATAGAGTTCTCTCAGTGCCTGAATAATTACTTTTGCAAAAAGAAGAAACCCGAGAAATGCTATGCTTAATAATAATACAGATACTTTTTTCTTTGGCAGAATATCATCTATCAGTTTCTGTGAGAAAATAGACATTGACATACCCAATAATGAAAAAACCAGACCTAGAAAAATAATGGTATAAATGGCCTCCTGGTCTTCCTTTATGAGGTTTTTAAGCCATTTCCTTTTCTGTAAATCTGTTTGAACTTTTTTTTGAAATCCATCATTAGGCTTCAGGGTAAGGCAGGTCTTGGACTGCCATACTTCTTCCAGGTATTCCCTTGTCCAGTATTCTAGACCCTGTGCAGGATCTCCGATAAGAAATTGATGATTTTCAGAAAGATTGTAGCTATAGCATATAACATAATGTTCAAATTTTTGATCTATAATAGTATGTAAAATAACGGGTTCGCCATGTTCAATGAGGGCTTCTATATCAGCTTCACAGCCTTCGGCATCAAAACCTATGGAATTGGCGCACTGATGCAGTCCCAGTAGGGTAGTTCCGGTTTTGCTTGTTCCGCTTTTTTCACGTAAAGTCTCTAATGAAATATGGCCGCCATAATATTGAACCAGAGATTGCAGGCATCCAACACCACAGTCGGTTAAATCCTTTTGAAGAGAGAATGTTTTTTTTATGTGCTTATTTTCCTTCATCAAAGTTATTTATGATTTTTTCTAGTTTTATAGCTCCTGAAGTTCTTTTGATGAGATGGTTGTTTTTATCATAAACAAGAAAATAAGGAACACTGTTCATCCCCAATTTTTGATAAAGTGTTGCCATTTCATCATGACACCAATAAATATCTGGTTGTTTATCCAGTTTGTATTTTACAGCAAATTGTCTGATTTCCTGCAACGGTTCACTGGCCACCCATATCCACTGGATATTTTTATAGTTTTTATAGTTTGCAGACAATTCCTCTGCTTCCGCCTGGCAAAAGTGGCAGCCGGGATTGAAATATATGATGACCTTAGTTTGTTCGTTGACTAAATTTTGCTGGGTAAAAGTTTTTCCGTCAATAGTTTTGAGGCTGAATGCGGGAACGTTTTTCAGTGCTTCTATTTTTTCTTTCTTCTTCAGGAAGTTTAAAAATAAATAGACTATTAACCCAATTAACAGAATGGGAATAGCTGCGGCAGATATTTTTAAGAGTTTATTTTTTTTCATATTAATACTGTGCATTTAAGATGAAAAACGAAACAACACCTACCCAAAACAACAGACCAACCCCATAAGTTATTGTTGTTAAGCCAAAAGATTTTTTGAAGCTGATTTTCTGTTCCGAAAGTTCCCAGATTCCCCATGCCAGAATTCCCCAATAAACAAATTCAAACAGATTAACCAGCTGCAAAGGATAAGCAAGCCATTTCTCCGGTGAAATGTATTCTTTCATATTCAATAAGGAGATAGGATAGTATGTTTGCAGATTCTCCACTGTATAATCCGTATCAATCCAGTAGAAATTGACAAACTTATAAAACCCTGCGATAATGAAAGCAAATTCTGCTATTAAAACAAGGGTGATTAAATCTGAAAATTTTAATTTTTCCAGTCCCGGTAAATCAAAGAGTTTGATAAAGTTAAGGCAGAAAGCAACTAGTAAAATTTTGAGTCCGATAAGTATGGGGGTTATGGAATATTCAAGCCACCACCATTTTTGCCGGCTTTCTATATAATCCTGTATTGCTTTACTGGGATAATCTTTGGCTAAAAAATCTATGATTTTAGAGTTTGTAGTAATGTAGGTTGTATCTAAATAAATAAGTAAAAGATAGCATAGAACAATACTTATGAAAAGTATGGAATTTTTCATTATTAAAGAGAATAAGAAATTAAAGGTTATTGTCGGATAATTTTTAGACTGCTTAAAAGCGGCTGACAGTTAGAATGTTTTTCTAACAGGTACATAACAATTAAAAATATTTAATAAGATATAGAGATGAGTTTTCCTGGTAGAATTTAGTTTTTAATCATTTTTCTTAAACCTGCTATTCCTAAAAACAGAAAAAGGACATAATTAATAACCCTATCTGTTTCCATAGGCCTTCGAATAAATAATAAATAGAGGATCATAACCGTACAAAATACAATGTATAAGATCTGGATATTTTTTCTCATAATTTCATCCGATAAAGTATTTAAAAATTAGTGCTGTCTAATTTTAGACAGCACTAATACTAATTAAAACCCGCAGCTGTGATAAGCAAGGTATGCTCCGAAAGGATTTGTAACAGTAGCAAGTCCATATCCGCAAGCTAATCCGTCAAGAAAGTAATCCCAATCACTTTTTTTACCTCCTTGTCCTTGAAATTTTTCCAGTTGTGCTAAATCTAATTTTTTCATAATATTAATTTTTTTTAAGAATCTCCGTTAATACACAAAGCCAAAGCTAATAATGATAATCCGCCTGTAGCTGCAAATCCTCCGATTGCAATTCCAACTCCTACACCACATGAGAATGCAGCTCTAGGGCTTGCTCCTTTCAGAGCTTCCATTTGTGAAACGTTTAATTTTTTCATTTTGTAAAAATTTTAAATTTTAGTATTAATTTTTTTTGTCATATAAACCCTGACATGGGCTTTTTGCTGATCAGCTTTAAATTGGTTTTTTATACTGTGCACATACAAAAAACTGGTTATTTGTGTTCTTACCCGGAGCAAACTTACATAAGAACCTGACGCAAAAAAAGAACATGAATCCTAGATTTATAAATCCAGAGCTATAGATTTATAAATAATTCAATTTTAAAATTTTGAAAATGAAAGTATTGAGATTTTATTATGAATTATTAGATTTCTCAATCTCTTTAATGTAGACAGAAAGTGTGATTCCCGTTTTTTTCTTAAAAGCCAGGGAAAAAGACTGTTCATTATTATAGCCTAATTCCTCTGCAATAGCCATTAATTTATATGAACGGAATTTTTTATCTTTTATCAATCTGTTCAGTGCATAATCTATCCGCAGATCATTGAGATAGGTCGCGAAATTTTTCCCTTTCTGGGTATTGATAACCTCTGATAAATAGGTAGTATTTGTTTTTATATTTTTTGCAAGACTGGCAGATGTAATACCCTTTTTCAAAAAAAGTTCCTTGGCTTCGAAAATTTCCAGTTCTTTTAAAATGAATTGTGTAATATCTTCAGGAGTAGCTTTTGCTGTTTTATCCTCTGTTATTTTATCTTCTGGTTTGTCTTCTGTTGCAATTTCCTCTATAACTGGAGAAGGATTTATGACAATTTTAGCTTCTCTAGTTTCAAGATCTCTCATCTCAATAGAATTGATGAGGTCCTGAGCAATTTTCCTATGCTGCTTTTCTGTTTTCTTTGATCTGTAGTACAGGAATGAAAGGAACATAAGTACGATCAGTAAAAAAACAATAGATACATTGAGAATTGCTTTTCTGTTTTGCAGATCATTGATGATGCTTTCCTTTTCCTGTAAAAGGTTCGGTGTATCATATTTTTTAGGGAGCTCCGTAGACAAATATTTGAATTGCTCATCCAGTTTTTCATCCACTTTTATAAATCTTTCAATATAATACAGCTGTTTTACCTTATCATTTTTCTCTTTGTAGTAATCAATAAGATAAGTATATACTTCCCGAAGCTCAGGGAAAGAAGTGGAATTTGTTTTCTGAATATTAGCATCTAGCGTGATGAAGTTTTGTACTGCTTTCTCTTTATTTTTTAAGGCTGCATAGGATTTACCTATGTTGAATAATGCGTAATTTGCGTTATTATCATTGATGCTGGAAAAATAATCATAGGCTTTTGATAACTCGCTGATAGCATCATTATATTTTTTCAGTTTAAAGCTATACAATCCTGATAGATAAGAATACTGGCTGATATTGTATTTGTTTTTGCTGATAACCGCAGCCTTTTGCCCTTCCCTGATTAAGATATTCGCAGAATCGGTTTTATTAAGCTCAATATAGCAGGTAATAAGACTTACACGCATGGGGTCTTGCTGGTATTCATCCTTTGTATGATATAAATAGTACCTGAAAGTTTTTGCAGCAGCAGCATATTTGCCCATATAATAATTCAGATAGGCGATATTCATGTTGGCAATATCAATCAATTCCTGATTGTTCTGCATTTTAGCATGTTTCAATCCCAGAATATAATTATCCAGAGAAGCCTTTAAATTATCATTTTTATAATATAGATTTCCTTTTGTTAAATAGGTTCTGGCTGGATACAGGTTACCTTTAATATTTTGTGTTATGATATCTAAGCTGTCGATGTACTTTAAAGCGGTAGGAACAGTTTCATTAAACTGCATAAGAATATAGCCTTCTGCAATTTGAAGATTATTCTTATCATTCTTGGCTTTTTGTAAATAATATTTAGCAATTAATTTAGATTCAGTTGATTGATCATGATCGTAATAATCATAAAACTTATTTTTCAATTCTGGGTAATTGAATTTTTTCAAAGTATCAGCTCTTTCATTTTGGGCAAAAATTAAATTGCCAAAAAATAACATAATAGGAAATATAAATCTCATCACCTTATAAATACAATACAAAAGTACATTTTTCTTCATCAAAGAAGCGAATAAGAAAAAAATTAATGAATGTATATTTATTTCATTTAATATCAGAACTTTGTATTGATGAGATAATATAAATTTATAAATCTATATTATATACTTATGGTTAATCTGAAAAATATTCTTTAATTTACATCGAATTTTAAAATATAATTGTTGATGAAAAAACAGATTGTAAATGAAAAAAAATTGTCGTTAAAGAAACTACAATTGATGAAAGTGAATAACATGAGAGTTATTAATGGCGGAGGCGGAGGTATGGCATTTTCTATTGAAGACAATGAGGTTGAACCAACCCCACCAATTGTTAAGGATCCGCCAATCAAAAGATGAGAATCTTAATATTTATTATTACGAGCTGTTTCGTAGTCTTTATCAGAGCCCAAAAATCTAATCCGGCCCCTTCAGTACCTGCTAATGATGATTATCATGGAGTAAAGATATTGGATGAGTACAGGAATTTGGAAAATCTACAGGATTTAGGCACAATTAATTGGATGAAATCTCAAACCAATTATGCCAATTCAATACTTGATAAAATCCCCAACCGGAATTATTATCAGGAAAAGAGACTGGAGTTTGATAAAAGACAAGGATATTCAATATCCGATCTCAAAATAGCTCGTAATAACAAATATTTTTATCTGAAAAGAAACGGAGATGAAAAAATAGCAAAATTATATTACAGAGAAGGATTTCAGGGCAAAGAAGAAATGCTTTATGATCCTGCTGATTTTATTTCTGCGGATAAAACCCCAGACAATAAAAATGAATTTATAATTAACTATATAAGTCCGGATTGGGAAGGTAATAGAATTGCAATTTCCCTCTCTAAAAACGGCAAAGAAATTTCCGAGATCATTATAATGGATGTAAAAGGCAAACACATTCATCCTGAAATTATTACCAATACAGAACCTGCAAATGTAGGAGGAGTAAAATGGCTGGATGATAACAGCGGTTTTTTCTATTCTTATTTTCTTATTAACGATTCCCAATCTCAGGAATTTTATAAAAACACTAAAACCATACTATATAAATTAGGTACTGATCCTAAAAAACTGATCGATGTATTTTCATCAGCTAATAATCCGGATTTAAAAATAACGGAAGAAAAATTCCCAATTATTTTAGATTTTGATGTACATGACAAATATTATGTCGGAATGCTGGTTGACTATGAAGATTACAGGCAGACCTTTATTATCAAAAAACAAGACTTACTGCAAGGCCGGAAAAACTGGAAACCTTTATATAATAGAGATGATAAAGTCAGGTCCCTGCAAGTAGTTAATAATGAGGGTTTTTTCTTATCCAGGTACAATAATACACCCAATTATAAGCTGTGCAAAACTAATATTGAGAATCCGGATTTTAAAAATCCGGAAATTCTGATTCCGGAGAAAAAGGATGAGGTCATTAAAGCCTATAATGTAACCAAAGATGGGATTTATTATACCACAACAAAAAACGGAATAGAAGCCAAACTGTATTTATATAAAGACGGAAAAGATATTCCGATCCATCTTCCTTATATATCGGGAAGTATTGATCTTCAATCCAAAGGGAAAGATTATTCAGACATTTGGGTGACCTGTTCCGGTTGGGCCAATGATGAACAGCGCTTCAGATATAACCAGAAATCAGGCACATTTTCTTTGGAAAGTCTGGTGCCGATAATAGAGTATCCCGAATTCAAAGACGTTATTGTTGAGGAAATTACAGTAAAAGCAAGAGATGGAGAAGAAGTTCCGTTATCCCTGATCTACAGTAAAAATCTTAAAAAGGATGGAAAAAATCCGGTTTTGATTGATAGCTATGGTTCTTATGGAACGTCTAATAGTCCATATTTTGCCAAAGGGTATATGCTATGGGCGCTTCAGGGAGGAATTACAGCTATTGCCCATGTGAGAGGAGGGGGTGAAAAAGGAGAGAAATGGCGCTTAGGAGGGTTTAAAGAAACTAAACCTAATACATGGAGAGATTTAATTGATTGTACAGAATATCTGATAAAAGAAAAATATACTTCCAAAGATAAAGTAGCTATCTGGGGAGTTAGTGCCGGAGGAATTACCGTAGGAAGAGCAATGACAGAAAGGCCCGATCTGTTCAAAGCAGTAATTCTTGAAGTAGGAATGGCTAATGCTATCAGGGACGAAATTTCTGCCAATAATAATGCCAAAGAATTTGGAACGGTAAAAGACCCTAAAGAATTCAAAGCCTTATTGGAAATGGATGCCTATCATCACATTAAAAAAGGAGTAAAATATCCATCAACTCTTATCACAGGAGGAATAAATGATGAGAGAGTTGCTATATGGGAGCCTGTAAAATTTGCTGCAAAACTTATGGCCAGCGATGCTTCTGCCAATCCCGTACTGTTAAAAGTAGATTATGAAGGAGGGCACGGAGGTAATGTATCCGTAGAACATGCGTACTCTAATTTATCTGATATTTTTGCTTTCGCTTTGTGGCAATTAGGAAATCCTGATTATCAGCCAAAAGAAAACATCCAAAAATAAAATGTCTCGTTTCCCTTACCAGTTTCTCGAAGAATTTATTGTTCGTACCCCGCTTTTCTCACTTAAGAGCTTTCGCGAAAAATTAGGAGATATCTATCTTTCAGATCAGGAACTCGGGGAAATTTGCCATAATTCTGTTTTTCAGGAAGCAATTTACCTTGCATCTCCTTATCTGTATGAAGAACTTATGCGGTGGCTGGGTTCAGAAAATGAACTTTCAGCTAACCAGCACCAAAAGTTAAAGAATACCATACTGAAATACTATAACAGAATGAGTACACGATGTACTCCTTTCGGGCTATTTTCAGAAGTGGGATCAGGAGAGTTTGCCAATAATGCAGGCCTATCCTATATAGATGGGAAACATCCAATAACAGATAATAAAGTTCGTGATACTAAACTTGATATGCACTTTCTGGTTGGTTTGGCCCACTACTTTGTAACAGTACCGGAAATCAGAAATCGACTTTTATTTTATCCTAATAACAGTATTTATACAATAGGAAATAAAATCCGTTATATAGAATATCAGTATACGTCAGGAAAGAGAGACTATATTATTTCATCTGCCCCGCTTTCTGATGAAATACAGCATATTTTAGATTTTTCAGCACATGGAAAAACTATTACACAGATTGCCGGAATTCTTGTTAATGATGAAATAAACAAAGAAGAGGCCGAAGAATTTATCAATGAGCTTATTGATAATCAGGTTTTGGTCAGTGAGCTGGAACCCACTGTTTCCGGGAACGATTTTTTAGACACCATCATCTCCGTTTTAAATAGAAGAGGAGCTGAAAATAAAGCCCAAACCCTAATTTCTGTAAAAGATCATCTGAACAGATTGGATCTTAAGTTAGGAAACTCCATTTCGGTTTATACAGAAATAGAACGACTTATCCGGTCTGTTTTCATTTCGGCGGAGGAAACATCAGGTGAGCCTGAATATGAGAAGAAATACCTTTTTCAAACGGATCTGTATTTCCAGAATACAATCTATCTTTCATCCCACTGGAAAAAAGAATTGAAAAATGGAATCAGTTTTCTGAATAAATTAACATTACTCAATAAAAATAGCCATTTAGAAGAATTTAGAAAAGCGTTTTACGACAGATTTGAAGCTGAGGAAATGCCTTTAGCCTATGTTCTGGATATGGAAGTAGGGATTGGTTACAGGCAGGATATTTCAGTAAAAGGCTTGCATCCTTATTTGGAAGATCTGAAAACTTCCGGAAGTAAAAAGAAACAGGAGCTTCATATTCAGCTCAATCCTGTTCAGGTCATTCTCAATCAAAAATTACAGGAAGCATTATCAGATAAGGAATACACTATTAAATTATCTGATGAAGATTTTAATGATTTTGAGATAAACTGGAACGATCTTCCCGATACAATGTCCATTATGGCTGAAATTATTTCGGAAGATAGCCGGGAAAAGCTGGTTTTAAATGGAGGTGGAGGAAGCAGTGCAGCCAATTTATTAGGAAGATTCTGTTCAGAAAAATCAAGAGTGCAGCATATGGCAAAAGTCATTGTAGGAAAAGAAGAGAAGCTTAATCCGGATTATGTTGTAGCAGAAATTATCCACCTTCCCGAAGCACGGATAGGAAATGTAATCAGAAGACCCAACTTAAGACATTATGAGATTCCTTACCTGGCACAATCTACTTTGCCGGAGGAAAACCAGATTCCAATAGATGACCTGTATATTTCATTAAGAAATAATAGAATTGTTTTACGCTCCAAAAAACTGAATAAGGAAATTAAACCTTATTTAACCAACGTCCATAATTATTATACCAATACTTTGCCGGTTTATCATTTTTTATCAGATCTGCATTCACAGGACTCCCGTACCGCATTGTATTTTAATTGGGGAGGTTTAAGCGAAATTTATCAGTTCTTGCCAAGAGTTGAGTATAAGAATATCATTCTGTCAAAAGCTCAGTGGAAAGTAACGGAAAAAGAAATCGGGCAATTTTCACCATTAATTAATAATAAAAAGGAGCTTCTTGCTGAACTTAAAAACTGGCGAAAGAAAAGACAGATTCCTCAGTGGATACAATGGGTAAAATCCGACAATAAACTTACCGTTAATCTGGAAAACAGCGATTTGGTAAACATGTTTATTGATGCTATAAAAAATCAGAAATCAATTATCATTGAAGAGTTCTTATACAATGAAAATGATGATTTCAAACGTGAATTTATTTTCCCAATGTATAAAGTGAATCAAAACCAATAACGATGAAAAGAAAATTTGCTCCCGGATCCGAATGGCTGTATCTGAAAATCTATACAGGAGTAAAGACGGCTGATGTTATTCTGGAAGAAGCCATTCAACCGTTAACAGAACTTTTTAAACAAAATACATATATTTCACAATGGTTTTTTATCCGGTATAATGATCCTAAGCCGCATGTAAGGCTAAGATTTAAATTAAATACTGCCGAATATTATAATGAAATACTAGGTAAAATTAACAAAGCTCTTCAGCCCTTTACAGAAAGTGGAGAAATTTCTAATATTCTGCTTGATACTTACAACAGAGAGATTGAAAGATATGGAGAACATACCATCGAAAATGCCGAGACTTTATTCTATAAAAACAGCGAATTTACTCTACAATGTTTGCATTACGATGATGAAGAGAAGATTATTGTAAGTCTTTTTTATATTGATGAAATTCTGAATAAACTTAAAATCCCGGTTCAGGAAAAACTGGGATGGATCAAAGATTTTAATGCTGCTTTTAAAAGAGAATTTAATGCAGATAAAAATTTGAATAGCCAACTGGATAAAAAATACAGGGAATTTAAACCGAAATTTACAGACTTTCTTCAATCAGAAGAATTTTCAGAAGAAAGAACAACGATTGTTTCCCATATTGAAGAAAGCAGCATTGTTTTTCAAAACATTACAGATCATAATGAAAAAGGTTCCTTAAAAATATCTTTGCAGGATTTTTTCCAAAGCATTTTTCACATGAATATCAACCGGCTTTTTGTTTCAAATCAAAGATTATTTGAAATGATAATTTATGATTATTTGTTGAGGCACTATAAAACCTGTGTCTACAGAAATCAGTAAAGTTGTAGAATAAAAACCCCCGATAGAATTTTCTGTCGGGGGTTTTTATTTATTCGATATTGAAAATCACCTGTTCGGTTTGTTCCTTGAGATCTTCCAGGTTGGTATTGTTGTAGATAATGCAGTCGGCAAGTTTTATTTTATCCTTTTCAGGCATTTGCTTTTCCATGACGGCTTCTACTTCGCGGTAGGTCTTTCCGTCCCTGTCCATCACCCTTTTAGCTCTGATATTATCCTCAGCGGTAACCAGAAGCGACTTATAACATTGCCTGTTCAGCTTTAATTCAAACAATAAAGCTGTTTCTTTAAATACTAAGTACTTGGTTTGTTTTTTCAGCCATTCTTCAAAATCGATCTTTACAGCAGGATGAATGATTTCGTTTAATTCCTGCAGCAGATCTTTATTATTAAAAACCTTTTCTGCAACAAATTTTCTGTCATAAAGATCATTGGTATCATAAGCTTCATTCCCCAGTAATTCCTTGATCCTGATCTTTAAATCTTCGCTCTCGTTTACAATGGCTTTTGCCCTGTCATCAGAATAGTAAACCGGAAATCCGAATTCTTCAATAAAACGGGCTACCGTTGTTTTTCCTGAGCCTATACCACCGGTGAGCCCAATAACCTTGGGTGCTGGTTCCGGTTCTGCTTTCTGTGTTTCTGAATGTAAATCTTCCATAATTAAAAATTAATATCCAAAAACATCATTAAAACTGTGAATTTCATCTAATCTTACCCCTTTTTCGGTCATTTTAAGACTTGCAAGCTCGTTATGGGCATCATGTTCAAAGAACAGAAGATATTCATTATCTACACATTGCTTCAGGAATTTGCCTTTCTCTTCCATAGTCAGAAGAGGTCTTGTATCATATCCCATCACATAAACCTGGTTGATGTGTCCTGCAGTAGGAATGAGATCTGCTGCAAAAACAACCGTTTTTTCCTGGTACTGGATTACCGGAAGCATTTGTTTTTCCGTATGCCCGTCTACAAAGATCACGTCCATTTTCAGATCAGGGGCAAATCCGTAATTTCCTGTAGTAGGAAGCGGTAAAAAATTAAGCTGCCCGCTTTCCTGCATAGGAAGTATATTTTCTTTTAAAAAGCTGGCTTTTTCCCTTGCGTTAGGCTCTGTAGCCCATTGCCAGTGATTTTCATTGGTCCAGAATTGTGCATTTTTGAAAGCCGGTCTGTATCCTGTTCTGTCATCATTCCATTCAACAGCACCTCCGCAGTGGTCAAAGTGAAGGTGGGTAAGGAAAACATCCGTAATATCTTCTCTTACAAAACCGAATTTCTTTAAATTTTTATCAAGGCTGTCGTCTCCCCAAAGCGAATAATGCCCGAAGAATTTATCATCCTGTTTATTACCGAGACCACAGTCTACCAGGATCAGTTTTTTGCCGTCTTCTATAAGCAGGGAACGTGTTCCCAGTTCAATCAGGTTTCTTTCGTCTGCAGGATTGGTTTTTTCCCACAGACTCTTTGGGACGACTCCAAACATGGCACCGCCATCCAGTTTAAATTTTCCACATTGTATTGGATATAGCTTCATATATATTTTGATTATTATTTCTTGATTAATTTCATTTTCTCAGCAATCTTTTTCCCGTTCTCATCCGAATGTTCAAGCTCCGAAATGATATTCTGAAAATCATGATCCTTCCTGTTTTGAGAAAGCTTCTGCTTGATGAATATTTCTGTAGGAATTATTTTCAGGCCGAAAGCTCCCTTCATTTCCTTTTCTACGAATTCCCTTCCCATATCTTTTACCATCACAGGGCATTTCTGGGATGCTTCATATTTGGAAGTTAATTTTTCCAGATGCCGGTACAGCTCATCATGGTTCATCAGCTGCACTTTTCCATAAATCTGAACTGCTTCATAATTCCATGTTGAAACATTGATATGATCATACCAGCTGCTCGAAATATACGTATGAGCACCCAGAAAATCACAAAGGACATCATCACCGTCTTTTAATGTTTTTGCCTGAGGATTAGCTCTTGAAATGTGAGTTTCAATATAAATATTCTCAGGATCAGCTTCATTAAGCATCATCATAGAATGAGTGGCCCTTATCTTTTCAACAGAAGAAACGAGCAAAGCAAAAGCATTTTCCCTGATGATTTCCTTCATCAGATTATAATCTTCACTTCTGTATAATTTTGGTATAAACATAGAGGTTAAAATAATTCTCCCGGATTTTTAGGACGGGCTATGTTTAAATGCTGATAAGCCTTCTCTGTTACTTCTCTTCCCCTCGGTGTTCTGATGATGAATCCTTCCTGGATCAGAAAAGGTTCGTAAACCTCTTCCAGCGTTTCAGGATTTTCAGCAATGGATGTTGCCAGTGCAGAAATTCCTACAGGTTTTCCTTTGAAGTTTTCAATCATGACACGCATGATCTTATTATCCATTTCATCTAATCCAAACTCATCTACATTCAGAGAGTTCAAGGCATATTTTGTAATATTGATCTCAATTTCCCCATTTCCTTTGATCTCCGCAAAATCACGGACCCTTCTTAATAAGGCATTTGCAATTCTCGGAGTTCCGCGGCTTCTTCTGGCAATCTCTATCGCTGCATCCTCATAAATCTTACTCCCCAAAACCCTGGAACTTCGTTGAATAATCATAGATAAAAGCTCAACGGAATAATACTCAAGTCTGCTTTGGATCCCAAATCTGGCCAGCATGGGCTTTGTCAGCATCCCGCTTCTCGTTGTAGCACCTACCAAAGTAAAAGGATTCAGGCCAATCTGAACACTCCTCGCGTTAGGACCGGTCTCCAGCATAATATCTATCTTGTAATCCTCCATGGCAGAATACAGATATTCTTCCACAACAGGAGATAAACGGTGAATTTCATCAATAAAAAGAACATCATTTTCTTCCAGATTCGTCAATAAACCTGCTAAACTTCCGGGTTTATCCAAAACAGGGCCGGAAGTAATCTTACAGTTTACCCCAAGTTCATTAGCAATAATATTGGCTAAAGTTGTCTTACCCAGACCCGGCGGACCATGCAGAAGAACATGATCAAGGGCACCCCCACGCCTTTTGGCAGCACTCACAAAAACTTCAAGGTTTTCCAAAGTTTTTCTCTGCCCGGCAAAGTCCTTAAAACTCTGGGGACGGATCTGCTCCTCCTGCATAAGTTCTTCATGCGAGTAGTTTTCCTTATCTGGATGTAAAAAATCTGGCATTAATTCATTTCATTTACCTCAAAGATAGGAAATTTAGGCTAAGGTTAAAATTTGGATCGAGAAAATTCAGCGATTGAGAAATAAGGTTACGGTAAAGGCTGAGGTAAATACATTAACAGAGGCTTAAACTGATTTTGATTTAGCAGATTAAGATATTTTTAAGTATTTTTGAGAGAAGAAAATAGTATAAACAAGCTGTAGCTTTAATCTTAGATAAATGAAATTAATAGGGCCTTTCAAGCAGATCGTGACGTTGGCAGATCTTCCGTTAAGAGGAAAAATATCCGATGAGCAAATTGATATTATTACAGACGGTGGAATTTTAGTGGATAATGGCTTGATTAAACAAATGGGGAATTTTAAGACATTAAAGGATGAAAACTCAGATGCTGAAACAGAATCTGTTGAAGGAGATCAGATTGCTCTTCCCGGGTTTGTGGATTCCCATACCCATATCTGTTTTGGAGGGAACCGTGCCAATGATTTTGCTATGCGTAATGCAGGAAAAACATACCTTGAGATTGCAGAAAGTGGCGGCGGGATATGGAGTTCTGTACAGCATACCAGAAATGCTTCGGAAGAAGAACTGTTAAAAACATTACTTGAACGTATCAGTTTCCTGGTTTCATTGGGAATTACTACTATTGAGATAAAAAGCGGCTACGGGCTGGATGTTGAAAATGAGCTGAAAATGCTCAGAATTATTAAAAAAGCACAGAGTCAGACGAAAGCTAAGCTTGTGCCAACATGCCTTTCCGCACACCTGAAACCAAGAGATTTTGAAGGAAATAACCAGGAATATTTAGATTATATTCTTACGGAAATTCTGCCTAAAGTAAAAGAAGAAGGATTGGCCCGGCGTGTAGACATATTTATAGAAAAATCTGCATTCCAGCCTGAGGAAAGCAAAGATTTCCTGCTTAAAACTAAAGATTTAGGTTTCGATATTACAGTTCATGCAGACCAGTTTACGCCCGGAAGCTCAAGAATTGCAGTGGAAGTAGGCGCAAAATCTGCAGACCATCTGGAAGCTACAATTGATGAAGATATTGAGTTTCTGGCAAAATCAGATACAGTAGCTACGGCCTTGCCGGGCGCGAGTTTGGGATTGGGAGAAAAATTTACCCCTGCCAGAAAATTATTAGACGCAGGAGCCATCCTGGCCATTGCCAGTGACTGGAATCCCGGATCCGCTCCGATGGGAAATCTTATTACCCAGGCTTCCATTCTGGCAACATTTGAAAAACTAACCACAGCCGAAGTGTTGGCCGGAATGACCTTCCGTGCTGCCTATGCCTTAGGTCTTGAAAATATTGGAAAACTGGAACCCGGAAAAAAGGCAGATTTTGTTACCTTTAAAACAGACAATTTCCAGAATGTACTTTATCATCAGGGAAGCCTGAATGCAGAAAATGTGTACATTGACGGAAGCCTAATTGACTAAATATGGGAATTTTTGATAAGATCTTAGGTAAAGGTAAACCTGAAAAGAATATCCGGACGTATCAGGACTTTTGGGATTGGTTTTTGACGAAAGAAAAGACTTTTTTTGAAGTCGTTAAAGACAGAGAAAATATTGAAGAACAGTTTTTTGATGTGATCTCCCCTGAACTCGCTAAGATCAACAGCGGCTATTATTTTCTTTCCGGAATGAGCGATGAGCATACCGCAGAGCTTATCATAACAGTGGAAGGAGATGTAAGGAAAATTATTTTTGCTGAGGAACTTATTGCAGTGGCTCCACAACTTGATCGTTGGAAATTTACAGCTTTAAAACCTCAGACTGATATAGAAAATGTAGGAATCAGGATGAACGATCTGGAGTTCAGAAAAGATAATATCTGGTTTTATTCCAATGAAATAGAAGGATATCCTGATGAAATTGATCTTGTTTTTGTATATGAAGACCTGAATGAAGAAAACAGAAGTTCTGCAACAACAGGAATATGTATTTTTCTCGATAATTTCTTAGGTGAATTGAATTTCGCTACTCAGATTGACACTTTCAGCATTATCGGTAAGAATGAAGCTGAGAAAGAGCTTGTACCCATTGAAAAATTAAAAGATTTTCTCCTTTGGCGGGAAAGAGAGTTCACCGAAAAATATAAAGATTCAGAAATCCTGGTAGCTGATGATCAGTTTTCTCTTCTTGAAGGAACTTTGGAAAACGGGATGCCGCTTATGGCAGTAGTTAATGCCGCTTTATTGAAATATAAGGCAAAAGCTTCCTATCCGTGGATCTCAGTTCTGAAAATTACCTACGATGGAAGTAATAATGATGGCCTTCCTGAAGAAAAAGATTATAACAGGATAAATAATATTGAAGATCTTGCAATAGAAAAACTTCCTCTTAAAGATGGCCATTTGTACATCGGAAGAGAAACAGCAGACAGCTGCAGAAGCATATTTTTTGCAAGCAAAGATTTCAGACAAGCCTCAAAAATTTTTGATCAGGTGATAAAAGATAATCCTGAGTATAAAATTACACTTGAAATTTATAAAGACAAATACTGGCAGAGTTTTGAAAGCTATAATGTAAATTAAAAGGACATTTATGATTTGGCAAGGCAGATTAGACGGAGAAGAACCTCTTTTCCACAGAATATTTCAAAGAGTTAAAGAAGAACATAATTACGATAATATAACGGCTGATGACTTTGCACTGCACGGTTTTGCCGTAGATGAAGGAGTAAGAAGAAATAAAGGCCGTCAAGGTGCCAAAGATGCCCCTGATGTCATCCGGAGAAATATGTCTAATTTCCCGGTTATCCGTCCTGATTTTTCCCTTCTGGACTTTGGGAACCTGACATGTGAAGACGGTAATTTGGAAAATACCCAGAACAATCTTGCAAAAAATGTTTCAAAAGTACTGCTGAAAGGCGGAAAATCAATTGTTCTGGGAGGCGGGCATGAAGTTACCTATGCTCACTATTTAGGCGTAAAAACTGCTTTTCCTGAACAGAAAATCGGGATTATCAATATAGATGCCCATTTTGATAACAGACAGCTGGAAGAGGGAGTGGGAGCGAGCTCAGGAACCGGATTCTGGCAGATTGCCCAGGAAGGGCAGATCAATTCACTTCATATTGGTATCCAGAGGAATTCCAATACCCTGAAACTGTTTGATACAGCCCATCAGTATGGAATGAAATATATCCTTGCAGATGAAATCTTCTTTGAAAACCTTTCATCCATTTATCAAAGGATTGATGAACTGGTGGATAGTGTAGATTTCCTTTATCTTACAATCTGTATGGATGTTTTCAATGCATCGGTGGCACCGGGAGTTTCCGCTTCTGCCTATAACGGGATCTTTGCAGATACAGCTTTTATGCATTTTTACAGACATATTTTAAAAAGTGAAAAGCTCCTTGCATTGGATGTTGCTGAGGTAAATCCTTCCCTTGATATTCAGGACAGAACAGCAAGACTGGCGGCATGTCTTGTGAATGAGTGGTTTATGATCTAAAAGGGAATTATATTATTTCGATAGAGAAAAATCATTGCTTTATTTAGCCTTAAGGAATAAAATTTGTTACTTTCACAGTGCTTTTAGAATGAAAGCATTAATAAATTCATTTTGTGAATTTAAAACAGAAATTATATTATGGAACAGTTAATTGAAAATAAGCTTATTAAAGCAGATAAGACATTTTCAGAATGGAGAAAAGTACCGTTTGAAGAAAGACAGAGGCTGATTGCAAAAGCGGCAGAAATTTTAAAAAGCAACTCAGAGAAATTTGGCAGGATCATCACAGCAGAAATGAATAAGCCTATTTCACAGTCGATTGCTGAGGTAGAGAAATCTGCACTGATGATGAATTATTATGTTGAGGCTGAGAATATTTTAAAACCTGAAAAAGTAGATTCTGAATATACCTACTCTGAAATCCATTATGTTCCGAAAGGCGTAATTTTAGGTGTAATGCCATGGAATTTTCCTTTCTGGCAGGTGCTGAGGTTTGCTACACCAGCTATTTTATCCGGAAATACAGTCGTTCTGAAACATGCTTCAATCTGTTTCGGGAGCGGAAATGCTATTGAGGAAATATTCCTGGAAGCAGGTTTTCCTGAAGGTGTTTTCCAGAACCTGGAAGTAGGGCACAAAGAAGTAAAAGAAATCTTAGAACATGATGCGGTAAAAGGGGTAAGCCTTACAGGAAGCGGGAAAGCAGGCGGGGAAGTGGCTGCCACTGCAGGACTGAACGTTAAAAAATCCCTTCTTGAACTTGGCGGAAGTGATGCATTTATCGTTTTGGATGATGCTGATCTGGATAAAGCTGCAAAAGTGGGTGCTCAGGCAAGGCTTCAGAACTGTGGCCAGACCTGTGTCGCTGCCAAAAGATTTATTATTGATAAGAAAACAGAAGATGAGTTTCTTCCGAAATTCATTGAAGAATATAAAAAGTTTGTTCCGGGAGATCCGAATGATAAGGAAACCAAAATCAGCGGTATGGCAAGACCGGACTTAGCTGATGATCTGGAAAAACAGTTTAACAAAGCTTTGGAGAACGGAGCGGAAATCATTATTCCGCTGGAAAGAATTTCAGATAATGAATTCAATCCGGGATTGATCCGGGTGAGAGAAGGAAATCCAATCCTGCAGGAAGAGCTTTTCGGACCTCTGGGAATGGTTATGATTGCGGAGAATGATGAAGAGGCGCTAAAAATGGCGAATGATATCCCTTTCGGACTTTCCAACTCTGTATGGACAGCAAATAAAGAACGCCAGTTATTTTTTATTGAAAATCTTGAATCTGGGACGGTGAATATCAACAGAATGACGAGTTCTGATCCGCGTTTTCCCTTCGGTGGAACTAAAGCTTCCGGTTATGGAACTGAACTTTCATTGCTGGCTTTGAGGGAATTTGTAACACCTAAGACTATTGTGGGAAATTAAATGATTTAATTATTTAAACCATAAAAAACTCCCGGAAAAACTAATTTTCGGGAGTTTTTTATTGAGTAAAAGTAACTTTGCCTTTTAGCAATTTTACCTTTTTGCTTTTCTGCCTTTTTACACTGTTGTTAACCTCAATGTATTGGTTTTTCCACCTTCGTAAGATGGAGTAGCATTGATATTGATGACAAAGTCTCCACTTTCGATATAACCGTGGTTGTGTGTCAGCATGTTTACCTGAATGATAGTCTCATCGGTAGATTTCTTCATGTCGTAATAATAAGCATGAACTCCCCAAAGAAGGTTCAGCATTGTAATTACTCTTTTGTTTCCGCTGTATACAATGATATGAGAGTTTGGTCTGTGGGCTGCAAGCTGAAATGCTGTATATCCTGAATGCGTCAGTGTAACGATTGCAGAAACATTGGTTGTTTTAGCAATTCTTACCGCTGCAAGACATACTCTGTTGGTAATGAATCTCTCATCGATGCAATTGTAATCTTTCTCGATAGGTTCGTTTTTATGCTGATAAAAATGGGTCTTTTCGATATTCTGTACAATTTTAGCCATATTTTCAACTACCTGTATAGGATATCTTCCCACAGAAGTTTCTCCGGAAAGCATTACTGCATCAGCGCCGTCCAGTACGGAATTGGCAACGTCATTTACCTCTGCTCTTGTAGGCGTAAGGCTGTTGATCATTGTTTCCATCATCTGTGTAGCAATAATTACCGGTTTTGAATAGAATCTTGCTTTTTCTACCAGGTTTTTCTGGATAGCAGGAACTTCTTCCATAGGAACTTCTACGCCAAGGTCACCACGGGCAACCATCAGTCCATCGCATTCCAATAGAATTTCGTCAATATTTTTAACGCCTTCAGGCTTTTCAATCTTAGCAATGATCGGTGTTTTAAACTTACCGTTCGGATGGCTGTTGATCAGTTTTTTCAGGTCAATGATATCCTGTGCATGACGAACGAAAGAAAGAGCGATCCAGTCTACCTCCATATCAAGCATGAAATTAGCATCCTGAATATCTTTTTCCGTAAGGGCAGGAAGAGATACATTGGTATTAGGCAGGTTTACTCCTTTTTTTGAACTTAGAGGCCCCCCTTGAATCGTTTTAGCTTTTACAGTGTCTAATTCGTTAGTTTCAGTAACTTCCAATACCAGTTTACCGTCATCGATTAGGATTCTTTCTCCAACTTTTACGTCCTGGGGAAACTGCTGGTATGTCATGTAAACTTTGGTAGAATCCCCTTCTATCTTCTCATTGGTGAAGGTAAGAATGTCTCCGGGATTCAGGTAAGAACCTTCCTTTACAACACCTACTCTCAGTTTCGGACCCTGAAGGTCTCCCAAAATACCTACAGAAAAGCCATATTCATGGTTAAGTTCTCTGATAATTTCAATATTACTTCGAACTAATTCATAATCTGCATGGGAAAAATTTATTCTGAAAATGTCAACACCCGCTTTCATTAGTCCTAACATTACCTCCTTCGACGATGAAGCAGGCCCTAGTGTTGCAATAATTTTTGTCTTCTTTAAATACTTATTCATAATACTGGATAATTTGATAAAGTTCTTCTTCAGAACCTAGTGTATAGTCTTGTATTGGAAATACAAGATTTTCAGGGAGCAAAATTACGGAAAAATCAGGAATTTGTTCCGAAGTATGCAGAATATATTCCACATCTACCTGATTATTTAATAAAAATTTAATGTTTTCTTCTTCTGTGAAGAGTTCAGTTTGTATTTTTTTTTGTTTACTTTCAGAAGATTTGTTTGAAATGAAAGTAAAACATGTCTTTGTAAACTTGTCATAAGCCTCAAACCTCGGGAAATAATAATCATAATAAGCCCCGTGAATAATCATATCTTTTTTTCTGGAAAAGGAGAGGCCGTTGATTTGATTTATGTTGTAGAAAAATTCATGAGCGGGTATATCTTTTGCTAATCTTACCAATCCTATGGCAATATCTTCAAATTCTATATCATCCAGATCATAAAGTTTTTGAATTTCCAAGTATGTTTTCTTTTTTGTTTAAAATATAAAATGCTCTCTGTGCTGCTTTTTCTTCGGCCTTCTTTTTGGAAGTTTCTGTTGCATTGGCAATCTTTTCTTCTCCCAGCCAGACATGGCACCGGAATACCACCGATTTATTAACCTGAACCTCTTCGCAGGTTTCGTATTTTATATTTACTTTTTTCTTCTGGCTCCATTCAAGCAGAAGACCTTTATAGCTTACAATTTTATTCTCTAGCTTGTTAATTTCAGTAGGCGTAAGTAATCTTTCCAGAATGATCCTTTTACAGGTATCGTAATGGAAGTCCAGATAAACAGCGCCAATAAGTGCCTCAAATAAATTTCCGGAAATATTTTCACCTAATGCTGCGGATCCCTGCTTCTGCAAAAGATCAATGAGCTTAAGGTCTTCTCCTAATTTATTAAGGTTTTTCCTGTTAACAATTTTAGATTTCATCTGTGTAAGGTATCCTTCGTTAGCCTGGGGATAGGTCTGAAACAGATGACAGGAAATAATTGTACCCAAAACAGAATCTCCCAAAAATTCAAGTCTTTCGTAGTTGCTGTCTTGATTTTTAGAAGAACTTTTTAAAGAAAAAGCTTCACGGTAAAGAGCAACATTCTGAACCTCGGTACCCAATATTTTTTTCAGTTCGGTACTAAGGAAGTAGTCTCTCTCCGTTAATTTTCTTTTTCTTTGTCTGAGAAGGAATTTAGAAAAGTATTTCTGTAACTCCATTCATTGAATTTAGATTTTCTTAAATAGAACGCAGGCGTTGTGCCCGCCAAATCCAAAAGTATTGCTCATGGCTACTTTTACATCTTTCTTAACAGCGGTGTTGAATGTAAAATTCAGTCTGCTGTCAATATTTTCATCATCAGTAAAGTGGTTGATGGTAGGGGGAACAATACCATGAATAATAGTTCCCAATGCAGCGATAGCTTCAATAACCCCGGCAGCTCCCAGAAGGTGGCCGGTCATTGATTTTGTAGAATTAATCTGAATATCATAAGCGTGCTCGCCCAGTAATTTGGAAATTGCGTTGGATTCTGCAATATCTCCTAATGGAGTAGACGTACCATGCATATTGATATGGTCTACTTCATCAGCAGTAAGGCCTGCGTCTTCCAGACAGTTTTTCATTACCAGATAAGCTCCTAATCCTTCAGGATGCGGGGCAGTCATGTGATGTGCATCTGCACTCATACCGCCACCTTGCAATTCTGCATAAATTGTAGCTCCACGTTTTACTGCGTGCTCATATTCTTCAAGGATGATACAACCTGCTCCTTCGCCTAACACAAAGCCATCTCTGTCTTTGTCAAATGGTCTTGAAGCTGTTTTGGGATCATCATTTCTTGTAGAAAGTGCCATCATCGCATTGAATCCACCGACACCACTTGCTGTTACGGCTGCTTCAGAGCCTCCGCATACAATAACATCTGCTTTTCCAAGCTGGATAATCATTTTGGAATCAATAAGAGCATTGGCTGAAGATGCACAGGCAGATACCGTAGTATAATTCGGCCCATGAAAGCCATATTCTATAGAGATATGTCCAGGAGTGATATCCGCAATCATTTTAGGAATAAAGAATGGGTTGAACCTTGGAATTTCCGTATTTGCCCATCCTAAAACCTCAGTTTCGAAAGTTTCTAAACCTCCGATTCCGGATCCCCAGATTACTCCGACTCTGTTTTTGTCTACATTGTCTTCTATAATTCTGGAATGTGTTACCGCTTCTCTTGCAGCTACCAGCCCAAGCTGGGTATTTCGGTCCATTTTCTTAGCTTCTTTCTTATCGAAATGCTGTAACGGATCGAAGTCTTTCACCTCACAAGCGAACTTGGTTTTAAAGTTTGTGGCATCAAAAAGAGTAATCGGAGCAGCACCGCTCTCACCTTTAACAAGATTTTCCCAGTATTCTTTCGCATTATTTCCAATCGGTGTTATTGCGCCAAAACCGGTTACAACTACTCTTTTTAATTCCATAAACTTTTAAAATTTTCTTTTTGTTGAAGAATATTATTTATTTACTACTTCTTCGATGTAAGCGATAGCGTGACCTACAGTAGTAATTTTTTCAGCCTGATCATCAGGTATTTGAATGTTGAATTCTTTTTCAAATTCCATGATTAACTCAACTGTATCCAATGAGTCAGCTCCTAAATCGTTAGTGAAGCTAGCTTCAGGAGTTACTTCTGTTTCTTCAACGTCAAGCTTATCAGCGATGATAGCTTTTACTCTTGATGCAATGTCTGACATAGTAAATTATTTTTTTAATTGTTAGATGGTGCAAATATATAAAATTCTTCACGATAAAACATTTTTTTAGTCTTTTTTGTGGGTAGACTGTACTTATTTTAAGGTGAAAAGTTTTAGTGTTTTCGTTTTCAGGTGTTTATATTTATTGAACTGCATATATTTAAATACCATGAAAATTATATTAAAATAATCTTGGTTTATATTTTAAAGGATTCTAAGTTATCCATATATAAAATGTATTGCTTGGGTTGTAAATAGATAATTAACTTTGAATATGACTAGGTTCTTTGAAGGATTAACCGAGTTAGTATTTTCAGAAATTTGCTCACTTGTGGTGAAACAACATGGGAAAGTCTATTAGCAATATTCAAATTTATTAGAAAGAACATTATTTGAAATCTTAAATAAGATGTAAAAATGTGGTAGAGTATTCCGGTAGATGAAATTTTAGTAGATGATGAACAGGATATTATCAAACTAAATCTTTTAAGCGTATTATATATAGATAAGGAGAATATTTAGCCCAAAAACAAAAAAGAGAATCTGTACAGATTCTCTTTTTTGTTTTTTAGTGGAGTTGGAGGGACTAGAATTTTAAATCTGTTAAAATCTTGATTAATTTATAAATGCTTTGTACAAAGGGTTTTTAAGGTTATTTAATTAAGTTGAATTTATTGAAATTAAACTATATTTGAATTTTATGGGTACAATTTTGGGTACAACTTTAAATTTTAATCATTTTTATTATGGCATCAGTAAGTTTTTTTATTAGAGGAAAAATAGAGGACAAAGAAAGTACAATTTGGGCAAAATTTAGAGATAGGAATATTGATATACGTGTTCCTGTTCCTTATTTGAGTTGTAAACCTAAAGAATGGAAAGACGGAAAATGCAAAATGCCATCTAAAAAAATGCATAAAGATGATACTGAAACTATAAACACTCGTCTTTCACAATTAGAAGCTAATATTATTTCAAGTTATATAAACGATATTCCTGAAGTAGATTTAAAAGAATGGCTAAAATCAATTATAGAACCTACAACTTTAAAAAAAGAAGATAATAACTATTCGGATAATGTGATTGCTTTTATTGACACTTATATTTCTTTAAAAAAAGATAGTGTTACGGAATCGACTATTAAGAAGGCTAACGTTGTTAAGCAATTAATGATAAGATATGTAGCAGATAGAAAAATCAGGAAGAAAACATTTAGAGAATTAAAGTTTAAAGATTTAGATAATTCTTTTAGATTTGATTTTGAAGATTATTGTAATAAGGAGAATTATAAGATTTCAACAACATATCGCAATCTTAAATTCTTAAAAATGATTTGTAAAGTTGCGGGATCTTTTGACATTGAAGTTCATAAGCATGCGGAATTATGGAAATTTGAAGTTGAGAAAGCAACAAAGCATATTCCCAAATCTATTTATTTAACATTTGAAGAATTAGATAAAATTGAACAGAAAAAAATGCCACATGATTATTTAGATAATGCAAGAGATTGGTTACTTATTTCTTGCTATACAGGACAGCGTGTAAGTGATTATATGAGATTTAATTCTTCTATGATTGTGGAAGATAGTGAGGGACAAAAATACATTGAATTTACACAGCAAAAGACGAATGCTAAGATGCAAATTCCTTTGTTAAAAAAAGTCCAAGATATTTTGGCAAAACGAAATGGAGAGTTTCCCCGAAAAATTTCAGATGTAAAACTAAACCTTTATATTAAAGAAGTGTGCAAAATCGCTGAAATAGATGAGATTGTATATAATGGTAAGACTGAGACAATAGAAAAAAAAGGTAAGAACATCACTCGAAAAATTTTTGGTAATTTTCCAAAATATAAACTTGTTACATCTCATATAGGAAGAAAAAGTTTTGCTTCTAACTTTTATGAGAAAATTCCTACGACTTATTTACTTAATTTTACTGGGCATACAACGGAAAAACAGTTGTTAGCCTATATTAATAAAACTGAAGTGGAGAAAGCAAGGTCAACTGCAAAAATATTTAACAGTCTAGGGTATTAATAATTATCGTATGATTAACATAGAATCCAAAAGAGGAATAGCATTAGATTTCATTGTTTATGTTATTGCCGTTGAAGATCCTGTTTCAAGTCATGGAATACATGAGTTCTTTTTACAAAATTTTGATGTAAAAAAACCTGAAAATGCTAATATTGAGAATGTAAAAGCAAAGGTAGATTCTTTATCACCCTTTTTCCAGTTTGGCAGTGACAACATAATACTTTCAGAAACAGTCAATGACTTGTTATCATATTACCCAAAAGAACTATCTCCGCAAAAGACTGAAAATTTAACAGATTTTACAGCGGATTATTTTGAGTATATTACCAGTTTTGTAGATGTAGATAGAATAATTGTTAATGATGAATCTGTTGATTTTTATGATATGGAATCATCTATTGAGGAAAATTATAATGATAAAGAAATTAACAATATTTTAAATGCGATTAATTCTATCATCACATCTAATGAATTATACCAACAGAAAAAACATCAATTTGAAAGTTTATCAATTAATCAAAGCGAAGTTAGTTTAGCATCAATTATAGAGCATTTTGAGAATTATTTTATGTTGAGAATTGTAGCTCCAGATGTTTACATAAGTTACTATGCCTCGCTCATATTTTCTTTGTACAAACGAGCATCAAATTTTTTGAATCGTTTTATCAGAGAAACTAATGGTGTATCAGAATCATTTTTTCTCAATAAATATTTTAACAGCAAGAGTTTTAGCAGTAAAGAATACTTAGATTATCAAATAAATAAAAATGAGAAATTACTTTTTGAACATTCATTTGAAGTTCCGCAACTTGATGGTGTTTTTGCTAAGAATAACAAATCTTTTATTTTTTCTTTACAGGCGTCTCTTAAAAATTACTATAGTATATTAAGCGCCTCTGAATTATTACGAAGCGTAAACCTTACATGTATAAATCCTTATCAGTATTCAGAGTTAAATGCAGAGCAATCATTATATATAATGAAATTAAAATACCTGAATTTTCTGAGGTATGGAGACAGAATTCATTCACAGGAAGATAAAGGGATTGAGAATAATTTGGACGAGTTTATGACTGAGAAATCAGATTTTATCGAATATCTTAAATCTAAAAATTTTGATATTGATGAGATTAAAATTGTTTTAAGCGCATTGTCTGAAAATAAATATAGTAGCATTGGTATTAAGGAAATGGAATTTAAAACTGATATTTATTTCTTTAGGTTTTGTTATTTTTTCTACATTTTTGATTACTTCAAAGATGTTGTAGGAAAAAAATTTGATACAATTGCTTCCTTTAAAAGGATTACTAAATTTAATAAAGATAATATGAGAGAAAATAAACAGCAATATCACAAATATTTCATCGATATTGACAATTCACATGGTAAACACTTCCCATTTTCTACTAAATCTACTAATGCTTTTCTTTCAGAGATAGAATATTCGTTAAGAATTGATAGGGAAAAATTAAAACCAATTCCAGAACTAAAAAAATATTAAATTTTTCTTACTGATTAACAGTTGGTTGTGTTTAGTTAAGCGAAAAATATTTCCCCTAATTTTTCCCTACTTTCCCTGTCTATATGTTTGCATCATAATAATTAAACAAAAAATATTATGACAAATTCAGCTATTCAATTGATGCAAATAGATATAAATTCTTTTGGTCAATTTATTCAAAAACTTGTTAGGGAAGAATTAGAAAAAATTATTCCTGTACAATCAGAAGAAAAAGAGTTTTATACTCGTGAAGAAACTGCAAAGCTTTTAAATGTTAGTTTAACAACATTGTTTCACTGGAATAACCAAGGAGTATTAAAAGCCAAGAAATTAGGAAAGCGAGTGTATTACTCTAAATCTGATGTCCTCTCACAGCTAGATAGCTAACAATAACTTGTGTGATCCGATTCGGGAACTTAACCCTCTTATATAAATAATTAACAACATAATAGCCACCGTAATAAACTGCGGAATGCTTCAATATTAACTTTAAATATAAAAAAAATGAAACAAGATTCAATTAAATCAAAAGAAAGTATTAATATTTCTAACACAATTTTCCAGCTTTATGAACCTCTTCTTAACTTTGCTGATTGGGAAATAGATCAAATACTTGTATACTCTGATAAATACTTCTGTGCTGACATATATATATGTGAAGATACTGGTTATAATGATATTTTTGTGGGAATAACATATAATCCAATTTTTGAAATACATTTAGAATATATAGAATCTAGAATAATAAATTTTCTAGTTTCTGAAAGAGGATATGATATCTCTAAACTTGATATTGCCAAGGTAGCATTTGATTGGTAATTTAGATCTTTTTAAAAATTAAATTTTAGAAAACCTCTACGTCATTTTATAATTCGTTTCTAAGCAATATTATCATTGAAACGATTTAGCTTCAACTGCTAAGTAACAATCTTTTTAAATCTCCAAAAATTTTAACGAATCAAGATATAGCTGTAGTAAAGATACTATGGAGGGCTATTGCTATGTCTTTTTCACAGTAATTTTATGATAAATAGAATATCACATTGTACCAACAGAACTATTACAGGCTCATTTCAAAATATCGGAGAAGTTATTGAATTTATTCGTAATCCACCACCAGAACATATAGAATTAGTTGAGAATGCTCGATCTTTAAAAAAGGGATCTTCTGAGTATCAAAATACGAAAAAATACAAGCTTCCTGCAATAACTATTAATTTTAGCTTCTCTAACGGTTACATCATAGGTAAGAATGTATCGAAACCAACAGGATACTTATATATTGATGTTGACGACATGACTGAAAAAGATTTCAAGATTAATACAGCTTATGTATGTGCTTACTGGCGTAGTTTATCTAATAAAGGTTTGACTTTAGTAGTAAAAGTTGATGGATTGACACCTGATAATTTTAAAATTGTTACCCAGAAGATTGCAAAGCTGTTAAATATACCTTATGATCCGCAGGCAGTATCTGTTGAAAGGCTGACAGTATTGTCATACGACCCGAATGCATATTATAATGATCACGTGGAAGTGTTTTCTGTTGTTGAGCTGATACCTTCTCAAAACAGTGCAGTAAAACACAGTAGTATGGGAACTCAGATTTTCCGCGACACTATCATTAAAGATAACTCTTTAATAAGTATACACTGTGACGGAAAAATAAGATACAATAACCTTGATGAGGCTGCTCAAGGGCTCAATCCCGAATATAACGATCAAGGTGTTCATGACTGTGGTGAGAACAAGGTCAAGTATCACAGTGCTTTTATGCCTAAAAGAGTAAAAGAAGGAAACCGTGAAAAAACATTAAATCTGTATGCTAAACGTCTGATATATCTAAACCCCGATCTTAGTATAGAAACGCTTTCTAAGTTGATTCACACAGCTAATATGCTCAATCTGCTTGTACCATTAGAAAATAAAGAAGTGCGGGAAATAATAGACAAAGCGTTTAATGCCAGAAAAGCTCTCAGAACCAATAAAACAAAAAGATTCTTTTTTCAGGATGTTACCCTGACTCCTGTTGAAAAAAGTAGAAAATGTCTAGATGTATTAAACCAAGAAAAACGAGAAAAAACACTAGAAAAGAAAAACCAGATCTCGGAATTATTCTGCAATTGGGATTGTCATACAGGCGGTAAGGTTACTCCCAAAAAAGTAATGGATCTGACGGGATTAAAAAAGACAATGGTCTATAACTATTTCAGAGATAATAAGAACAATGTTCCCAATTGTGGATAATAATATTTAAAAAGAGATATGAGAAAAAGACTTGAAGGCCGTAATTATAATTCCAGAATAAAAATTTGGATTAATCTAATTTAAAGATTTTAAATAATTAGCTTAAATTATGGAATATGAGATATTGAAAAATTTTTAAAATTAATTTTAAAACTACTATCAATGGCAATATTCTCATTTCGTTCCATCCTTTTAAATGGGTGGAATGCTTTTATTTTTACAAACATTTCCCTTATGGGATCATTAAATTCAGTTTTAATACTCGCATGACTTTCTATTAACTGGTACCAAGAGCTCCAGGCGGCATTCTCATTCAGCTCAACACCTGTGTAATTTATCTGGTTCCGTGAAACTATGAAGATATATATATCTTTGATCTCGGTTTTTATATCAAGCTCCTTATCGATTTGTAATGCATTCAGAATAGTTTGGTTGCTATTTATATCCAACCAATTTTGTATTTTTTTTATCCATTCATTTGCCTTAGGGAACAAATTAGATATTCTACTATATCTTTCCTTCATAGAAGCTGCATATGGATCTTGCCATTTTAGTTGAAATAAGCCTAAAGTGCCTGTTTCCTTATCAAAAATAACTGCGTCAATATCGGTTCTGATATCTTGAAAAGAGATATTAATTTCTTTTTTAATTTTTATTATGTTTTCTTGTGGAAACAAATAAAATAACTCATTTCTAAATCTTGTTTCGCGGTTATTTACAGCTTTATCATAATCTTTTTTATATTTACGTTTTAGCTCCCTGTTTAAAATAGAAAAAGGATTTGAAAAACAACCTGCAATTGATCTTATTAATAGCTCTCCACCCACTTCAATAAATATGGGGGGTGGCGTGCAGGGATATTCAAGGTAATAATCAAAATTATCTTTTGTTAAGGTGATTGCTTCAAATATTTGTTTAACATCATTTAATGACCAGTTTAAATATTCTGCGTAGTCGCTAATTGCCTTGTTTTTTGATTGTGTATATGTTAATGTGTTTTCAAACATTGTTTGGGGATTTTTTTCAATTAACATGAAACAGGCATCTGTATGTTTTAAACCAACGCCAATAATTAATTCAATAATGGTTATATACTTCCAGTATTCTATTCCTCCAAAAGAATCACTATTCGCAAAATCGTCATATCCCTGCATTAATAATAGGCGATAATGCCCTTCCTCATCATAATATTCATCAATCTCAGGAGTTGTATTATAGCTAATTAGTTTCCCAAAAGGATTAAGAATTAATTTTTTAAAGTCACTCTTTATCTTATTTATATTGAAAGGTTTAGCAGCTCTTTTTTCTTCAATGATTTTTTTTACAAAATTATCTTTATAGAAATCCAAACTATATCTGTCAAATGATTCGATTCCATTATTTTTTTTATTACAAAATGAAAAAGTATAATGTGTTTTATTTTTCTTTTTAAAGTTTATTAAGCCTGCTTTTTCATATGAAAGTAATTGTCTACAAAATTCAATCTTGCCACAATAAGTTATATTTAACGTTGTCCAACTTACTGATTCATCTGTCATAATCGCAAAAGGCAAATTCTCATTAATATCTAAATTAAAATAATATGGTTTTAACAATCTTGGCCAACCATATTCAATAAGACTTCTATATTGATTGACTTCTTCTGGAGATAATTTTTCTGAATGTCTATAAAATGGCAATACTGTATCTATACAACGAATTATATTTTGTATCGCCATATAGGGAGAGCCTGTATAAGTAGTTCCAATTATTTTGCTGTTCTCTTCTAATAGTAAAGCTATTTCCTCAGCTGGTGTCATTATTTTGTTTTAAGTCTAATATATTAAAACTTATTCAATTCAGATGTTGGAATTTTAAATTAGTGTATTATAATTAAAATAATTGACCTATAGTTGTGCTTTTAAAAAATGAAGTAAAATGGATTATGCAATGAACTGCTTTTAGATATACTCAATTAAAAAAAATCTTTTATATTATAAAGTTATTAAATACTTTTGTATATTAAACGAATTTTGTATACATGAAAACTAACAACCTATATATCGATCTATTTGCAGGCTGTGGGGGCCTTTCTTTAGGGCTACATAACGCAGGTTGGAATGGTTTATTCGCAATAGAAAAAAACCCAGATGCTTTCAAAACATTAGAACACAATCTAATAAATAAGAAAAAACATTTTGATTGGCCAGAATGGTTACCTAAACAAAACCACGATATCAATTCTGTCTTGAAAACTTATAAGAAAAATTTAAAGTCTTTGAGGGGTAGTGTTTCACTGGTTGCTGGGGGGCCTCCATGCCAAGGTTTTTCAATGGCGGGTAGACGAAATGAAACTGATGAACGTAATGACTTGATAAATTCATATATTAAATTCGTAGAATATGTTAAGCCAAAAGTCATTTTTTTTGAGAACGTCAAAGGCTTTACTATGGAGTTCAAAAAAAATAAAGAAAAGGGTATTGCTTACTCTTCAGTTGTAACACAAAAATTACAAAACCTTGGATATTATGTAAAAGGAAGGCTTGTGAATTTTGGCGATTATGGTGTACCACAGAAGCGAACCAGATTTATACTTATAGGTGTTAGAAATGATATTCAGAATTCATCTCAAGAGTTAGTTGATAACTTTTTCTTATCACTTGAATCTAAATCTTTTAGTTTTCTCGAAAAAAAAGGGCTATCAAAAGATACCAATTTACAAGATGCCATTTCTGATCTTCTTAAGTCAAACGGAACAGCGGAGTCACCAGACACCAGAAGTTTCCAAGCAGGAAAATATGGTCAACAACAATCTTCCTATCAGATATATATGCGTAAATGGATCCGTCGTGAAATAGCTGATAGCCATAGGTTTCCAAAGCATACACCTGCAACTACAGAAAGATTCAAAATGATACTTGATTTGTCAACTAATCGTAGAAATCTAGATCTAAGCAAGGATGTTCGTGAAAGATATAATTTAAAAAAACATACCATAATACCATTATGCGGAGACAGTAAAAGTCCAACTATTACCACTCTGCCAGATGATTATATACATTATTCCGAACCTCGTATACTCACAGTTAGAGAATACGCACGGATACAATCATTTCCTGATTGGTACGAATTTCAAGGTAAATATACAACAGGAGGACTTAGAAGAACTCAAGAGGTTCCGCGCTATACCCAAATAGGTAATGCTATTCCACCGTTATTTGCAGAACAAGCGGGCATAATTCTTCAAAAACTTATCGTATAATGGCAAAAGTAAATTTTAGAACGAATGTATTGCTAAAAAATATTATTGGAAAAGATTTAATTACCGATGATAATGTTGCTGTATTGGAATTGGTTAAAAACTCATTCGATGCTGGCTCTAAAGACGCAAACATTATATTTAGAGATGTTATTACAAATAAAACACCCCAAGAATATAAAAAGTCAAATAATTCAAAATTTATTCTCCGTGATACTGGCTCTGGAATGTCAGAATACGATCTGATAAATAAATGGTTAAATATAGCTTATTCTGAAAAAAAAACTAAAAAGCATGAATTTAATAGAAATCTAGCAGGTAATAAAGGAGTTGGGAGGTTTTCTTGCGATAGACTTGGAAAATCACTTGTTCTATATACTAAGAAAGCAGGTAATCCTTTACTAAAGCTATCGATTGATTGGACAAGATTTGAGAAAATAGATGATATAAAAAAAAATATTCAGGATGTTGATTTTGAGTTAATTGAGATTTCTTCGTCACAATATATACAAGAAACTGGCCTAAAGGCATTTAGAAGTGGAACCACTTTATTCATTGATAATTTAAGAGATATTTGGGATTTCGATAAAATAAAATCTCTTAAAAGGCAACTTGAACGTTTTATAAATCCAAATCAAAACTTTGAATCTGAGGCTTTTGATATTACAATAGATGCTAAAGAATTTGAAGAGTTTGAAGAGGACTTTCCTGAGAGTGAAAAAATTAACGGAACAATTAAAAATCGAATTTTTAGTGAATTAAATTTCAAAGCCACTTATATTAATTCTGTCATTTCTGCGGACGGAAGTCTAATTACTACAAAATTAACTGATAGGGGAAAAGAGATATTTACTTTAGTAGAGCATAACCCATACAATCTGTTGAAAAATATTGAAATTAATATCTATTATTTAAATCCATATTCTAAGGCTTATTTTAGAAGACAAACAGGCATTAGGTCAAAAGAATTTGGATCAATTTTTCTATTTATTAATGGTTTTAGGATACCTCCATATGGTGACGATGGTAATGATTGGCTAGGAATGGAAATAAGAAAAGGACAGGGATATAATAGATTTTTAGGGACTCGTGAAGTTATAGGAAGGATCGAAATTAATGAAGTTGAGTTTGATGATGAAAATGAAAATTTTTTTATTATTTCTAATAGATCAGGTGTCGATAATAATAAACACTTTGAGCAATTGACTAAAAATGATACACCATATGGATATTATTTCAAAACATTTAGGAGGCTAGAAAGATTTGTTGTAGAAGGTATTAAATGGGATAGTTCCAAAATTCCTGAGTCTGAAATAGAGAAAAAAGTTCTTAATGACAGCAAATGGAATGAATCAAAGGAAGAGTTTAAAGAGGATAATTTAACAAGAAACAAAAGAGTAATATCTGTTATTGAAAAGATAATTAATGTCAAAAGTGACGATGTTATTTCCTTGTTAATTAATAACGAGTTAGTTACAGAATTGGCTGAGCAACAAGCTCAAAAAGTTAAATCTGAAATAGATTCCATTGTTGGCCAATTGGCTAATAAAACACTAACATCAGAACAAATATCTCAAATCATTTCTGAATTAAATGTCTCAAAAAAGGAAGTAGAAGGCTTTCCCAGTCAGGAATCAGGAATCGAAGAATTAAAGTTGGAACAAGAAAAACTAAGACTGGAACTTCAAGAGAAATATGAGCAGACAAAAAAGCTTGAGGAAGAAAGGAAAAAGTTGAAAGCAGAATTGGAACTTGAAAAGCAAAAAAACACATATTTATTAACTTCAAAAAGAACCTTAAGTGAAGATGCAAAAGGGCTAATACATAATGTAAAGCAAACTAGTAAAAAGTCAAAACAAAATGCGCAAAGTTTGTATAATTCTTTCATTGAAGAAAATGTAAAAAAGAGTAGTGCATTAAAAAATCTCAGTACCATTATATACAATTCTGATAAAGCTTTAAAAATTTCCAACCTAATTACAAGGGCTAATTTTAAAGCTAATTCTGATTATCAAGATGTGAACATAATTCGATTTATTGAACAGTATTTGGATCTCTATAATGTGATGTTTGAAGATAATAATATAGCTTTTTCAATTGAAAATAATGTTGATTCTTTCTGGAAAAGAATTAGTATTTTAGATATTTCACTTGTATTTGACGATTTAATATCAAATTCTATTAAGGCTAGGGCTGAAAATGTTAGAATTATAACATCTTTGGATGAAGAGGGAAATTTAATTATAATTTTTTCTGATGATGGAACTGGATTGGCTGAAAATTTTATTAACAAGCCAGATGTAATTTTTGAGTTGGGAGTAACAACGACAGATGGTTCAGGTATTGGCTTAAATTATGTTAAAAATACCCTATCTAAAATGCAGGGAAAAATTAAATTTATTGGAAACAATGTTAATTTGAAAGGTGCTTCTTTTGAATTAAGAATATCTAAAGCTTATAATTAATGGCAAAAAATTTACTAATAATCGATAATGAGAATCTTGATGAAACAATCGAAGAACTTCATAAACAAGCTAGAAAAAAGAGTATAGCTTTAAATTGTTATCCTTTGTATATAGGGCTACCTGATGGAAATGATGTGGTTGATGATAATGGGAAAATAGATTTGAAATTAGTTAGAAAGAAATTTGAGGAAAATTATGGTGAAACAAGATTTCATATGGTTGCTTCAGATTTTGCTCTTAATGATGAGATTGTGGATGGGATCGACATTATTAAGCAATTTAATAATATTAGTAATACATTAAAAGCCAAGAAGATTCTTTATTCTTCTGAACTAGAAGAAATAGTACAAGGTTATTTAAATGATCATAAGAAAAGTAAGAAAAACTTTGATGAAGCCTGGGATAAATTTAAAACACTTATTAAAATAGATATAGTTGATTTTGCAAAACGTGAGGAAGTCGAAAGTAAAATTATCTCATATATAGAAAAGGTTGTTGATGACAATAATGATTTTATTATAGATAATTTGTTAGCAAATGGGGATTTAGAATTTAATGGATCAATGGATATATATAGGGGGTATAGTTTAAAAGAAATCGCTGATAAAATAAAGGATAATGACGAGCAAGCAAATGCGTTCAAAATAAAATTAATAGAATTGGCAATTGCCGAATTGATAGAATTGAAAGATGTGTAAGAAAATTTGTATAATACATCCAGCTGATCCGACAACTGACTTTTTAAGCAATATTTATAATGAGATTGACGAGTCTTTAATTAGTGTTTTTCGATTAGAAGCACCAGATGCAAATTTTTCATTTTATAAATCTATTCCAACAGAAAGTGTAATTTTGTTTCTTGGCCATGGCACTAGTGATAGTCTTAATGGTGCCTCATCTATTGGTCATCAAGAAATATTCATGTCCGAAAATCAATTGGCTGTTTTTGAAAACAAAGATGTTATTTTATTTTCATGTAGATCAAATCAATATGTGAAGAAGTTTTACAAGTCAGCTAACTTGAAGCATGGAATCGGTTTTCCAAATATGATAACAGACTATGATGAGGTTCAGCATTATGATGATCCCGAACGAGCGGAAGGACTAACATCTGAGGATATTGATAGTTTTAAAAAAGAGCTAGTTAAAATAATGAAAGGTTCATTAAATGATTATATATTAATGAACCTTAATATTTATCAATTTTACAATCGGATTATTTTAAGAACTAATAAATCTATATTAAAATATTTTAAAGAAAATGGCGGAGATGAACCATTAGGTAGAATGTTAAATGATTTTAGAAACGGGATAATCTTAAAAAAGAATTGACTATATACTAATAAAAAAATTATCACCCTTGTCTAAAATATTTATAATCCTGAATTTTTATTATTATATTTAAAAATGTCTTCACTCACTTTTGATACACTTTCCTCATTTTCTGTGTATAATGTTATTTTAAATGTTTTATCTTCCAAATCTTCAGAAATAGCATCTAGTATTCTATTATAAATATTCTCTAGGTTGTTTTTATTGATTTCGCATTCCCAAATTACTAAAACCTTCCACCCAAGCAGTATATTATTTTGAATATTTTTATTATCCCTTTCGATATTTTTATTTATTTTATTTTGCCAAAAATCTGTATTTGTTTTCGGTAAATGAGCAATTTTACAATTTTCGTGGCCATGCCAAAAACAACCATTTACAAAGATGATAACTTTGTGTTTAGGGAATACTATATCTGGTTTTCCAGGAAGCTTTTTGTAATTTATACGATATCTCATACCTTTTCTAAACAAGAATTTTCTTAGCATCAATTCAGGTTTAGTGTTGGTTGATCTAATTTTACTCATTACATCTGACCTTTTTTCTTTATTCCAGATATCCATAATATATTAATAACTAATTGTATACCAAACAAAATAAATGTAATTTTAACTTAAAATAGTTTATTTTGACTGGACTATTAATTATCATTTAGCTGCTTGAGCTAAAAATTAGTGAACGTAAATATTATTTGATATTGATATATCTTGTTCCATTTCCTGCAATATTCATAATTTCTAATCTGTTTTTATTGTAAGAGAAAAGATAGAGTTTTCCTTCTTTGCTTCTTAAAAAACAACTTATTGTTTCTTCCAATTTTCCAAACTTGTCACAATGGCTTTTCGGATCTATTTTAAAAACGTAAGGTTTCAGTAGTTCTGAATCTTTTATACTTACAGTTTTTTTAGTATTGTCAAGTATAATCTTAGTCTTTTGAGGTAAAAGTTCAGTTAGGTTATTACTTTCAACGATCTGAACCATATTGTAGTTGAAAGTTTTGATCTGCGCAGAAATGGTTTTTATAGAAAAAATCATCATCAAACCTGCAATAATTTTTATTTTCATCATTCTAATTTTCTGAGATTAAAAAGCTATTTCTTTTTTCACTTGCTTCAGTATAGCTACTAAAAACGAATGTTTCTTTCTGTGTTATCTTGCCTTGATAAGCTTTTGCACTTGGCGAATTAAGATATTCGCCGACTATCTGATCTTCAAATCTTGCTTTAACTTCGTCATTAATATTGTTGAGTTCTTGAATCTGAGAAACAATATTAGATTCCTGCATTTGACTTATCCTGTTTTCAGTAACCGATAATTTAACAAATAGGTAGTGTATTTGTAGTTTAGAGTGTGATTCTAATTTACGATCAATCTCATCAAATTGTACTTTTTGATTAGCTTTAATTTTAGCCATCATAGAGTCAATGTGTGGATCTTCTCCTGTTTTGAATTTAGGTTTTGGATTTTCACAAGATAATGAGCAAAGTAGTGCGGTGAAAGAAAATAAGTGAATCTTTTTCATAAATGAGTAATGCATCACTCAGTCCCAAAGTGAAAAATTAATTAAACAGAAAGCGTGGGACTTAGGCTTACTGTTACTGAGGTACTGGTATACCTGATACACAAATAAACCAAGCCCACGCCAAAGCATGGGCATTAGGTCTACTTATCTCGTGTATCTTTAAATTACCAGTTTTCAGTAACAAGAATAAATAGCTAACGCTTTATTTTTTTAATAAAATTCAGTCACAAATATATGAATTTACATTTAGTAGTTTAAAGGATTTCTTACTCTTTCAAACTATTAAAGATTTCCTCGATTATTACATCATCAGATATATCACTATAGTCATAATCATCAAACTCTCTATCATTTGCCATTTCTATCTGATGATCGACATAGCGATCATGATCTTCAGCTTTATCCTCTAAGAATTTTAATTCATCGGATAAATCTAAGGGGTAAATCCGAGATATAGTTTCAATTATGGGTTGATAATAAAATACATCCTCTCCTGTAATGTCTTCTAATGCTTGTCTAATAATGTAATAAGCCGTTTCTGCAAAATGTTCTGAATTGATCCACTTTTCGTAAGTAGTAGGAAACAATAAGCCAAATTCATCAAAAATTTCCAGCTCTTCGATAGTCTCTATATCTATAAAAAAATCGCTTATTAATCTTTCTTCTTCAAATTCAAATCTAGTTAGATCTAAATTATGTAATAATTGAATATACTCTGATTTATAGCTTGAGTGATCAAATTTTATGTCAAAATTTCTATATATAAAATTCATTACACTTTCAGACTTTTCAGAATAGTTATTGTTAAGGTAATTTAGGAATTGATATAGATAATCTTCACTTTTAACAAATTCAAATTTATCACCATAATTATTATTACGATAAACCTTACATGTTTTTAGATTATCCTCCAAATCAAATATTCTATCTCCTATAATTTTAATTTGATCATTGTTTAACATTATTTTTCCAGGTAATTCCTGTCCAGAAAATATTGTTTGAAATTGGTCAATAAATACGAATGACGATATTAAAATATTAATAATTCTATTTTTACCGTCTAAATAATATAATAAAAAATCATAAATGGATGGATTTTGGTATTCGATAATGAAATTGCCCATTTTATCAATATCTGTTTTAATGAAAGTGTTTTCCAGTTCCCTTACAGATTTTTCGAATATCATAGGTTCGTAACTTGCACCAAGCATTGAGTTTTTTACAAAAAAACTTTCTACAGCAATTTCTAAATCTGTTAACAATACAGGAGTTCCTAGGGTAGCTAAAACTAAAAGTGTATACTTCGAAAATTTATTTAGGGAAGTTTCAAAACTATTCAGCCAAACAGACTGTGGATTATCAAAATTTTTTTTAATAACCATAAAAAAATCTTCTGGAGAGCATTTATTCCAAATTTTTTGTTTTATAAATGTTTCAATAATTCTTGGGCTATAATTTGGATGTGTTATTAAACTTTTGTAATTATTTTTATTAATTAAAATTTCGAGATATTCCTCTGGAATCTCTCCATGAAATAAGTGATTATATAATATTTTTGCTTTAATAACTTTTGTATAAGCTGATAAATCAATTATACATTTTGCGATATCTATATTGTTGATTTTAAAAGCTTCATATATTTCTTTTGCTTGATTAAAAATATATTCTCTAGTTGCAAATATTAAAACTTTATCTGGTGAACTCTGAATTTTCTTTATAAATTTTACAATCTTATCATCATTTTTCTGAAGAGATTTATAATACTCCCCAAAATTAAGACAGTAATTTAAGATATGAAATTAGCAAAAAAAAGTTTAATTTTAACATCAAATAAGTTATGTCAACAAGGA